>NZ_RZSF01000024.1:0-39674 GCF_004023325.1 Mesorhizobium sp. M1A.F.Ca.ET.072.01.1.1
GCCCCGCGCGCTGCGCGGCGCGCCAGCGCCGCTCGCCGGCGATGATCTCATAGCGGCCGGGCTGCGACGGCGAAGGCCGCGCCACCACCGGCTGCACCACGCCATGCTCGCGGATCGACTGGGCGAGGTCGGTGAGTTCGGCGTCGCCGAAATGCCGGCGCGGGTTCTTCGGGTTCGGGCTGACGAACTCGATCGGCACCTTGCCATCCGCCGCGACCGCGCTCGGCTTTTCGGGCGCGACGGGACGATCGATCTCGCCGATCAGCGCGGCCAGGCCGCGGCCCAGTCTTTTTCTCGATTGGTCTTCACTCATTCTTCTGTCCAGATCGTTTCGGAATCGAATCGGCTATTGGAAATTGCCTGGGCTATTCAGGCGGCGCGCAGCTTGCGCTCGCGGCGGATCACTTCCGAGGCAAGCTGCAGATAAGCCTGGCTGCCGGAACATTTGAGATCGTAAAGGATTGCCGGCTTGCCGTAGGACGGTGCTTCGGAAACGCGCACGTTGCGCGGGATGATCGTCTCGTAGACTTTGTCGCCCATATGCGCGCGCACATCCTGCACCACCTGGTTGGCGAGGTTGTTGCGGCCATCGAACATGGTGAGCACGATGCCCTGGATGGTGAGGTCCGGATTGATCGTGCCGCGGACCTGCTCGACCGTTTCGAGCAATTGGCTAAGGCCTTCCAGTGCGAAGAACTCGCATTGCAGCGGCACCAGAACGGAATCGGCCGCCGCCATTGAATTCAAAGTCAAAAGATTGAGCGAAGGCGGGCAGTCGATCAGCACATAACCGAACGGCGCCGCGCGCGCGGCTGCCGCACGCAGCGCATTGCGCAGGCGCAGCACCCGGTCTGGCGCCGAGGCGATCTCCATTTCGATGCCGAGCAGATCGAGGGTTGAGGGCACGATGGACAAGCCCGGCACCGCCGTCGGCACCGCGGCCGCCTCAAGCTCGAGTTCGCCGGTCAGCACGTCATAGGACGAGACGGTGCGATCCTTGCGTTCGATGCCGAGCCCGGTGCTGGCATTGCCCTGCGGATCGAGGTCGACGATCAGCACGCGCTCGCCGATTGCGGCCAGCGCCGTCGCCAGATTGATCGCCGTGGTCGTCTTGCCGACGCCACCCTTCTGGTTGGCAACGGTGATGATACGCGGTCCAGTTTTCATGGGTCGATGCCAGTGATTCATTGCGGGGTCGCCGGGTGCAGATCGGTGATTTCCAGAATGACGCCATGAGCGTCTGTCATGCTTGGATGTTCTACCAGATCGAAGGTCCAGCGGTGAGCGCTTTCTTCCACTTCGGCCCGGTAATCCCGGCCTTTGTGAAAAAGCGAACGCGCGCCCTTGGTCAGCCAGGGTGCGGCAAGATCGAGCAGGTCCGGAAGCGCCGTCAATGCCCGCGCGGTAACGACTTCCGGTGCAGAAACAAGTGGATAGCTATCATCGATGCGTCGCGCCAGCACGCGCGCCGGCAGGCCGAATTGGCCGACGGCCGATTGCAGGAACGATGCCTTCTTGCGGTTGCTTTCAACCAGATCGATCGTGGCGCCCGGCCGCTCTGCAAGCAGAAAACCGAGTACCAATCCGGGAAAGCCACCGCCCGAGCCGAGGTCGACCCAGCGCATTGCGGTCGGCGCGATTCGCGCAAGCTGGGCGCTGTCCAGGATGTGGCGGCGCCAGACGTCGTCTAGCGTCGATGGCGCCGCCAGATTGATGCTGCGGTTCCATTTTTGAAAATGCCGCTCGAAGGCCTGCAGCCGCTCGAATGTTTCACGTGAAACCGGACCCGCTGCCTTCTGCAGGTCCGCCCAGGCATCGTCACTCACGCGACCGACCTTCGTGCAGCCAGTTCGGCATTGCGAACATGCGCGACAATGATCGCCAGAGCCGCTGGCGTCATCCCTTCCATGCGCTGCGCGTCGGCAATCGAGCGCGGCCGGCGTGCCTTCATCTTCTGCTTCAGCTCATTGGAAAGGCCTGGCACGTCCGCGAAGTCGATGGTCTCCGGAATGAGCCGCGATTCCTCGTGCCTGATCTGCGCCACGTCAGCCTGTTGGCGCTCGAGATAGACGGAATATTTGGCCTCGGTCTCAAGCCGCTCTGTCGTGTTGGGGTCGAGTTCGCCAAACCGTGGCTCGATCCGCGTCAACCAGACCATATCGACGCCGGGATAGGCGAGAAGGTCGTAGGCGGAACGCCGAACGCCGTCCCGGTTGATCTCCAGTCCATGCCGCGCGGCTTCATTCGGCGTGAAGGCGATCGACCTTGCCAGCGCGCGGGCAGCGTCGAGCTCCACACTGATCGCGCCGAAACGTTGCATCCGCTCGGAGGAGACGATCCCCAAGCGGTCGGCCAGCGGCGTCAGCCGCTCGTCTGCATTGTCGGCGCGCAGCGAAAGCCGGAACTCCGCCCGCGAAGTGAACATGCGGTAGGGTTCGGCGATGCCGCGGCTGGTGAGGTCATCGATCATCACGCCGATATAGGCTTCAGTGCGGCTGAGCACGACCGGCTCGCTTGAAGATGCCGTGCGCGCGGCGTTGATGCCGGCAAGCAGGCCTTGCGCGCCGGCTTCTTCGTAGCCCGTGGTGCCGTTGATCTGCCCGGCCAAAAACAGCCCGGCGACGCGCTTCGTCTCCAGCGTCTGGTTGAGCTCGCGCGGGTCGACGTGGTCATACTCGATGGCGTATCCCGGCTGCAGCATCGTCGCCCGTTTCAGCCCGGGGATCGTTTTCAACATGTCGAGTTGCACCTCTTCCGGCAGCGAGGTCGAGATGCCGTTCGGATAGACGGTGTCGTCGTCGAGGCCCTCCGGCTCGAGGAAGATCTGGTGACCCTCGCGATCGCCGAACTTGACGATCTTGTCCTCGATAGATGGACAATAGCGCGGCCCCACGCCTTCGATCGAGCCGGAATACATCGCCGAACGCTTCAAATTGAGGCGAATCAACTCATGTGTCGCCTGCGTTGTGCGAGTAATACCGCATTTGATCTGCGGGTTCGCGATGCGGTCTGTCATCAGCGAGAACGGCACCGGGTGATCGTCCGCGGCCTGACTTTCCAGCGACGCCCAATCGATGGTGCGGCCGTCGAGGCGAGGGGGCGTCCCGGTCTTCAGCCGCCCGAGCTTGAAACCGGCACGCGTCATCGTCGCCGAGAGCCCATGGCTCGCCTGCTCGTTCATCCGGCCGGCGACGATCTTCTTCTCGCCGATATGGATCAGCCCTCGCAGGAATGTACCGGTCGTCAGCACCACGGCGCCGCAGGCGAGCCGCCTGTCACCGGAGACCAGCACGGCCGAAACACGACCGTTCTCGATCTCGAAGTCCAAGACTTCGCCTTCTACCACGTCGAGGTTGGCCTGCTCGCCGATCGCCGCCTGCATGGCAAGACGATAGAGCTTGCGGTCGGCCTGGGTCCGCGGCCCACGCACGGCCGGGCCCTTGCGGCGATTGAGCAAGCGGAATTGGATGCCGGCAGCGTCCGCGATGCGGCCCATCAACCCGTCCATGGCGTCGATCTCGCGCACGAGATGACCCTTGCCGAGGCCGCCGATGGCCGGATTGCAGGACATGACGCCGATCGTCTCGAAGCGCAGCGTCACCAGCGCCGTCCTGGCGCCGGCGCGCGCAGCCGCGCCCGCCGCTTCGCATCCGGCATGGCCGCCGCCCACCACCACCACATCATAGTGATTGGTCATTGCAAGAATCCGTTTCAGAGATGCTTTGACACATGTCCCCGCCAGCCTCCGCTGTCAAGGATGCAGTCCGTTGCGGAGGTGATCGCCGGGGATGGGGCTGCGTGCCGGTGGTCTGCCTGTCCGACCTCGTCCCGCATAGAAGGGAGGCGCTTATCCCACGGACAATTTTTCACTTCTCAAGCGCTGCGAATCAGCTCTGTTGGTTTAGTGGCCAGCCGGCAATCAGGGGCAGCGCTGTTGGCGCTTGATCAGACAGGCCACGTAGCTGTAGCCGGGACTCGTTTCACGTGAAACACCATCCGCCGCATCCTGCCGTTGTTTCACGTGAATCACCCGGCCCGCACAGCCGCCCCGCGTTTCACGTGAATCACTTGCCGATGCAGAACTGGGAAAAGATGACGTCGAGCATATCCTCGACATCGACAGCGCCGATAATTCGCCCAAGCCGGTCCGTGGCCACCCGCAACTCTTCTGCACGCAGCTCCAGGCTTTGCCCCGCCAGCGCCACCAAGATAAAATCCTTCGCCTCCTCCAGCATCTCGACATGGCGGAGCCTCGACGGCAGGATGTCACCGGCCCCTCCGACTGCGGCTGCGGCGCGACCCGCAATCTCGTCCAGCAGTTCCGAAATTCCGGTACCTTCCTTGGAAGAGATGGCCAAATCATGGGCCCCTCTACGCGCTCCCAAGAGATCGGCTTTGGTCCCGATCCTCAGGAGCGGAACACCTGTCGGAACCGCGCCGACGGGCTGTGGATCGACCATGTCCTCCAGCAGCAAAACCAGGTCGGCACCACCGGCCTTGGCACGCGCTCGCTCGATGCCGATCGTCTCCACCTTGCCGGCGGCCTCGCGCAGGCCTGCCGTATCGACCACCCGCACTCTCATCCCGTGGAGGTCCAGCGCCACCTCCAGCAGGTCGCGCGTGGTGCCTGGCTCGTCGGTGACGATTGCCGCCTCGCGTTGGGCCAGGGCGTTGAACAGACTGGACTTGCCGGCGTTCGGCGCGCCGAGGATGACGACCTCAAAGCCATCGCGAATGACCTCGGCCGCCTTGAACCCCTGAATATGGCGGTCGATCTCGTCGGCCATCGCCGCCACATCGGTCCAGACCGCCTTCGAGACCGAGCCCGGCACATCCTCCTCGTCGCCGAAGTCGATTTCCGCTTCGATCATAGCCCGGGCATGGATCAGCCGCCGGCGCCACCCCGAATAGAGCTCGCTCTGCGCGCCCTCGGCGTTACGCACGGCAAAGCGCCGCTGCGCCTCCGTCTCGGCATTGACGAGGTCCGCCAGCGCCTCGGTCTCGACCAGATTGAGCTTGCCGTTGAGAAAGGCACGCCGCGTGAATTCGCCAGGCTCGGCATGTCTGACGCCGGCAAAGCCGGTGAGCGTTTCCAGCATTTTTGCCGCAACGGCGCGGCTGCCGTGAACATGGAACTCGCCAACGTCCTCGCCGGTGAAGCTGCTAGGTCCGGGAAAGAACACGACAAGGCCGTGATCGATGACCGAACCGTCCGGTGCCATCAGCTTGCGCAACGTGGCAAAGCGATCCTTAATACCGCCCGCAATCGTTTCGACCACGAATCGAGTCTTCGGACCGGAGATGCGGAGTACGGCAATGCCGGCGGGCAGGCGACCGCTCGACAGCGCTACGATGGAATCCTTCGAGGTTGCCATTTGCCCGACCTGCCGAACCACCCTAGGTATCTTCTTTGAAGAGCCGTTCCGGACGTCAGCCGCAGCTTTCCCGGAATTGCCTGCCTATCAACCAAGCCGAGCCGCTCATCGTGACCTTGCCCGCGCGAAACCTGCTTGCCGAAGAAGCCAGCCCCTATCTGCAGCAGCACAGCGACAATCCCGTGCATTGGCGGGGCTGGTCGCCGGCCGCCCTTGCCGAGGCGAAGGAGCTTGGACGGCCGATCCTGCTGTCCATCGGCTATGCCGCCTGCCACTGGTGCCATGTCATGGCCCATGAAAGCTTCGAGAACGATGCCGTCGCCGCCGTCATGAACCGCCTCTTCGTCAATATCAAGGTCGATCGCGAGGAGCGCCCGGATATCGACCAGATCTACATGGCGGCACTCCATGCCATGGGCGAGCAGGGCGGCTGGCCGCTGACCATGTTCCTCACGCCCAATGGCAAGCCTTTCTGGGGCGGCACCTATTTTCCGCGCGAGCCGCGCTATGGACGGCCGGGCTTTGTCCAGGTGCTGGAGGCGGTCGACAAGGCCTGGCGCGAGCAGCAGGAGAGCCTTGGCCAAAGCGCCGAGGCGCTGACCACCCATGTCGAGCAGCGGCTGGGCGGCGCGAAGGGAAAGGCGGTGCTCGACCGCGGCACGCTTGCCGATCTCGCCGGTCGCATCGAGGGCATGATCGACCTCGATCGCGGCGGCTTGCGCGGCGCGCCGAAATTCCCCAACGCGCCCTTCATGCACAGTCTGTGGCTGTCCTGGCTGCGCGAGGGCCAGACCGCCCATCGCGACGCCGTGCTCATCAGCCTGGAAAAAATGCTCGCCGGCGGCATCTACGACCATGTCGGCGGCGGTCTCAGCCGTTACTCGACCGATGCCGAATGGCTGGTCCCGCATTTCGAGAAGATGCTTTACGACAACGCCCAGCTCATCCGCATGTGCAATTGGGCCTTTGCAGCAACAGGCAATGAGTTGTTTCGGAAGCGAATCGAGGAAACTGTGGCCTGGCTGCTGCGGGAAATGCGCGTCGAGGCGGGCGCCTTCGCTGCCAGCCTCGATGCCGACAGCGAAGGCGAGGAGGGGTTGTTCTACACCTGGAGCGGGGAAGAGGTTGAAGCCGCACTCGGTGCTGATTCCGCTCGCTTCTTCCAATATTTCGAGCTCGCCGCTCCGCATGGCTGGGAAGGCAAGCCCATCATCCGCCAGAGCGACGCACAGCAGCGCCAGGGGATCAGCCATGACGCTCAGCTCGCATCACTGAAGGCGAAATTGCTAGCTGCCAGAGAAAATCGCGTCAGGCCCGGCCGCGACGGCAAGGCGCTTACCGATTGGAACGGATTGATGATTGCGGCCCTCGCGGAAGCGGGCCGCTCCTTCGGACGAGCCGACTGGGTGGACGCCGCCGTCAAGGCCTTCGCTCACATCGTCGAAGCCAGCAAGGACGGCCGCCTGCCGCATTCGATCCTCGGCGACAAGAAGCTTTTCCCGGCGCTGTCGAGCGACTATGCCGCCATGACCAGCGCGGCGATCGCGCTGTTCGAGGCAACCGGCAGTTCTGCCTATATGGACCATGCCCGGCAGTTCATCGATCGGCTCGACCGCTGGCATCAGGATCCTGAAAAGACCGGCTATTATCTGACGGCGTCCGACAGCGTCGATGTGCCGATCCGTATCCGCGGCGATGTCGATGAGGCAATCCCCTCCGCCACCGGCCAGATCGTTGAGGCGCTGGTCCGGCTCTCCTCCCTTACCGGCGATCCCGATCTTTGGGCAAAGGCATGGACGACAGCCGAACACGCCATGGGTCGCGCCGCGCAGCAAGCCTACGGCCAGGCCGGCATCATCAACGCCTGCGCCCTGGCACTCGAACCGCTGAAGCTCGTCATCATAGACAAGCTTGATTCCTCAAGCCTTGTTCCGGTGGCGAATCGAAGTTCCGATCCACGCCGGGTCGATTTCGTACTGCCCATCGGTACGGAAGCGAATCAACCGCTTTTGCCGGGCGGCGTGCTGCCGCCGACGGACAAGCCGGGAGCCTGGTTCTGCAGCGGACAGACATGCCTGCCGGCGGTTACGGATGCGGGCGAGTTGGAGAAGCTGTTGCGGCGGGAATAAACAGCTTCTTCTCCTCGGCTTGACCCAGGATCTATGTCGCGGCGCTTCCGACGAATGCGGCGGTGCGGAATTCTGCACCGCCGCAAAGCTCAAAAAACAACGGCATGGACTTAGGGTTCTGCGCAGCGTCGCCTCGCTCCTTGCTCCGCCTTGTATGCCGAAGAAAGGACCGGTCCCTCGGCGCCCGATCAGGTATTCATCGAATCGAAGAAATCCGCGTTGGTCTTGGTCTGCTTGAGCTTGTCGATGAGGAATTCGATCGCATCGGTCGTTCCCATCGGCGCAAGGATCCGGCGCAGCACGAAGATCTTCTGCAGATCCGAACGCGGCACCAGAAGGTCTTCCTTGCGGGTCCCGGACTTGAGGATGTCGATCGCCGGGTAGATGCGCTTGTCGGCCACCTTGCGGTCGAGCTGGATTTCACAGTTGCCGGTGCCCTTGAACTCTTCGAAGATGACTTCGTCCATGCGGCTGCCGGTGTCGATCAGCGCGGTGGCGATGATGGTCAGCGACCCGCCTTCCTCAATGTTGCGGGCGGCGCCGAAGAAGCGCTTCGGACGCTGCAGCGCGTTGGCGTCGACACCGCCGGTCAACACCTTGCCCGATGACGGCACCACGGTGTTGTAGGCGCGACCGAGGCGGGTGATCGAATCGAGCAGGATGACGACATCGCGCCCATGCTCGACCAGGCGCTTGGCCTTCTCGATCACCATTTCGGCAACCTGCACATGGCGCGCCGCCGGTTCGTCGAAGGTCGAGGAAATCACTTCGCCCTTGACCGAGCGCTGCATGTCGGTGACTTCCTCCGGACGCTCGTCGATCAGAAGAACGATCAGGTAGCATTCCGGATGGTTGGCGGTGATCGAGTGCGCGATGTTCTGCAACAGCACCGTCTTACCGGTGCGCGGCTGAGCGTTGATCAGCGCGCGCTGGCCCTTGCCGATCGGCGCCACCAGGTCGATCACACGCGGCGAGATGTCCTTGGTCGGGGGATTGTCGACCTCCATCTTCAGCCGCGAGGTCGGGTAGAGCGGCGTCAGGTTGTCGAAGTGGATCTTGTGCCGGATCTTCTCCGGATCATCGAAATTGATGGTGTTGACCTTGAGCAACGCGAAATAACGCTCGCCCTCTTTGGGGCTGCGGATCGGCCCCTCGACGGTGTCGCCGGTCTTCAGCGAAAAGCGCCTGATCTGCGACGGTGAAATATAGATATCGTCGGGACCCGGCAGGTAATTGGCGTTGGCCGAGCGCAGGAAGCCGAAACCGTCCTGCAGTACCTCGACCACGCCTTCGCCGATGATCTCGACGTCCTGGATGGCGAGCTTTTTCAGGATCGCGAACATCAGCTCCTGCTTACGCATGACGCTGGCGTTCTCCACCTCGAGCGATTCGGCGTAAGCGATCAGCTCTGGCGGCTTCTTATTCTTGAACTCTGCGAGTTTCATTTCTTGCATTAGATGGACTCTGGGTAGGCTTTGGGGAGAAAAAATCGGCTGGATGCGACAAATGCCGGGCGCGGCCGAAAGCGAGAAAGGGGCGGCGCATGACGGGAAGGAAGACCCGTCTTTTATCGTCGGTCGCCTGAAAGAGCAAGCCGCCTTTTGCCGGGTGTGGGGAAGCCTCAGAACGGCTTCACGATGACCAGGATGACGATGACGATCATCAGCAATGTGGGGAGTTCATTGACGATCCGCCAGTGCCTCGCCGGCTTTTCGTTCTTGTCCTCGGCAAATTTTCTCACCGCGCCGGCGAGATAGCCGTGCAGACCCGAAAGCAGCAGCACGGCGAGGATCTTGGCGTGCAGCCAGCCGCCCTGGAAACCGAAGCCCTTCCAGGCGAGCCAAAGCCCGAACACCCAGGTCACGGTCATCGCCGGGTTGATGATGGCGCGCAGCAGCCGGCGCTCCATCACCTTGAAGGTCTCGGACTGCACGGAGCCTTTCTCGGCGTCGACATGATAGACGAAAAGCCGAGGCAGATAGAGCATCCCGGCCATCCAGGCGATGACGGCAATCACATGGATTGCCTTCGCCCAGGGATAGAAGCTGTCCGGCGCCACAAGGAAGAGCAGGGCGGTCAGGACGACCAGCAGAACGATGCCGATCAACATGCGCTTCATCGCCTGGCCGGCGCTGTTCTCGTTGGTCGTCCCGGTCATCGATGGCTCCGCACCATTTTCACCATGGCCTCGACATGCGCCACAGGCGTTTCCGGCGTGATGCCGTGGCCGAGATTGAAGATCAGCGGCCCGTTGCCCAGCGTGCGAAGGATGGCGTCGACGCCGTCGGCCAGCGCCCTGCCGCCGGCAACCAGGCGAAGCGGATCGAGATTGCCCTGCACCGCGCCTTCGCTTTGCAATTCCTTTGCCATCGACAGCGGCACGGTCCAGTCGAGACCAAGCCCGGTGATCCCGGTCTTCTTCCTGTAATCGCGATAGCGCTCGCCGGCGCCCTTGGGGAACCCGATCACCGGAACATCCGGACGCGCGGCCTTCACTTGCCGGACAATCTCCGCAACGGGCTCGATGCAAAACGCCTCAAAGGACGCTTCATCGAGAACACCCGACCAGGAGTCGAAAATCTGCACCACATCGGCGCCGGCCTCGATCTGGCGGATGAGATAGGCGGCCGAATGATCGGCCAGTATCTTCAGGAGCCGCGCAAGGGCCTCCGGCTCGCGATAGGCAAAAAGCCTGGCCGGTCCCTGATCCGGCGTGCCGTGGCCGGCAATCATATAGGTCGCCACCGTCCACGGCGCGCCGCAGAAGCCGATCAAGGTCGTTTCCACCGGAAGCTTCGCACGCAGACGGCGGACCGATTCGTAGACCGGTTCGAGATTCACGTGAAACGTTTGGCCGTCCAGGGCCTCGATTTCGGCCGCCGCAATCGGCTTGAGGATCGGCCCGTGTCCCTCTTCGAAGCGGACATCTCGTCCCAGCGCATCGGGCACAACCAGGATATCGGAAAACAGGATCGAAGCATCGAAGCCGAAGCGCTCGATCGGCTGCAGCGTCACCTCGACGGCAAGATTCGGATCGTAGCAGAGATCGAGGAAAGAACCGGCTCGCTTCCGGGTCTCGCGATACTCCGGCAGATAACGCCCTGCCTGACGCATCATCCAGAGCGGCGGCGGTGAAACCGTCTCGCCCTTGAGGACGTCCAGCATGATCCGTTTCCCAGCCATCCAGTGCTCGCCCTCTCCAGGTCTCTTAAATCAAATATCTATTTTAAAAGAGTCTTCTGATTCTAAGAGTCTGTTGGTTGTGGTGGTTGCGACCTGTCCCGCCTGCCGCTCGAAAAGGCCAGTCAGCATATTGTCGCGCAGCCGCTTTCTCAATTTGGAGGGATCTGGGGACGAACCGGATTCAGGCTTTCGAGTCAGCGGCTTGGCTCTTCTGCTGCGGACCTCGAGCTGTGGATGATATCGGCCAAGAAAAGTTGATCCCCGGTTTTGTCCCCAGCGCCCCGACAAAGCCTACAGCGGGGCGAATTGTGGACAAGGTGGCATCTGATACAGTCGCCTTCGACGTCACGACCTTTCTGTCCAACCTTGTCCACACCTGCCCACAGTCTGGAACCAACTCTTGTGAACAAACCCCAGAGCTTCTTCCATCTGCATCTGATTTCCGACGCCACCGGCGAGACGCTGCTGGCGGCAGGCCGCGCCGCCTCCGCGCAATATAAGGACGCGCGCGCCATCGAGCACATCTATCCGCTGATCCGCACGGAAAAGCAGGTCGCCAAGGTGTTCGAGGATATCGAGGAGGAGCCCGGCATCATTCTCTACACCGTCGTCGACCAGAAGCTCGCGCGCAGCATCGACGAGCGCTGCGCCGCCATGGGCCTGCCCTGCGTTTCGGTGCTGGAGCCCGTGCTCAGCGTCTTCCAGTCCTATCTCGGCACGCCGGCCGGCCGGCGCGTCGGCGCCCAGCATGTGCTCGACGCCGAATATTTCCGCCGCATCGATGCGCTGAACTTCACCATGGAACACGACGACGGCCAGTTGCCGGCCAACATGGACGATGCCGATGTCGTGCTGATCGGCATCTCGCGCACCTCCAAGACGCCGACCAGCATCTATCTCGCCAATCGCGGCATCAAGACCGCCAACATTCCGATCGTGCTCGGCGTGCCGCTGCCGGAAAGCCTGATTAACGCCAGGACGCCGCTGATCGTCGGCCTCGTCGCCACGGCCGAGCGCATCTCGCATGTTCGCCAGAACCGCATCCTCGGCAACAGCAACAACTACGTGCCGACCGACTATGTCGACCGCGCCGCCATCGCCGAGGAGCTCGCCTATGCGCGTCAGCTCTGCACCAGGCATGGCTGGCCGATGATCGACGTCAGCCGGCGCTCGATCGAGGAAACCGCGGCGGCGATCGTTGCCCTGCGGGGCAAGACGCGCTAGGGCAGGCTATATAAGTGAGCAATCCGTCCTGAGAGAAGGTGGCTCGGCGCATAGCGCCGAGACGGGTGACGGGCGCTGGACGGATCGCAACCGTTGGTGAACCAGTATGGCCGGCAAAATCGTCCTCGCTTCGGGCAGCCCGTTCCGCAAGGCAATGCTTATCAATGCCGGGCTCGACATCGAGGCGGTGCCGGCAGACGTCGACGAGCGCGCGCTCGAGGCCCCCTTGCAGGACAGCGGCGTCTCTCCCGAAGATGTCGCTTCGATTCTTGCCGAAGCCAAGGCGACCGAGGTCAGCGAGCGCCGGCCGGGCGCGCTGGTGCTCGGCTGCGACCAGACGCTGTCGCTTGGCGACGAAATTTTCCACAAGCCGGCCGATATGGAAGGCGCGCGGAGGCATCTCCTGGCCTTGTCGGGCAAGACCCATCAGCTGAACAGCGCCGTCGTCCTCTGCCGAGATGGCGAAGTGCTGTGGCGGCATGTCGGCATCGCCAGCCTCACCATGCGCAAGCTCGATCCCGCCTTCATCGGCCGCCACCTGGCGCGCGTCGGCGCCAAGGCGCTGGCGAGTGTCGGCGCCTACCAGATCGAGGGCGAGGGCATCCAACTCTTCGAGAAGATCGAGGGCGACTATTTCACCATCGTCGGCCTGCCGCTGTTGCCGGTGCTGAAGGAGCTGCGCGCATTGGGAGCGATCGATGGTTGAGAAGCGGGCCTTCGTCACCGGCCACCCGATCGCGCATTCGCGCTCGCCGAAGATCCACCGCCACTGGCTGGAGGAATACGGCATCGACGGCAGCTACCAGGCTATCGACGTTCGGCCGGAGGATTTCGCAGCATTCCTGAAATCGCTGGACGAGAATGGCTATCGCGGCGGCAATGTCACCATCCCGCACAAGGAAGCAGCCTTCGCCTTGGTCGCGCGCCGCGACGAGGCCGCCGAAGCCATCGGCGCGGTCAACACGCTGTGGCTGGGAGACGGCGTGCTGTGGGGCGGCAATACCGACGCTCTCGGCTTTGCCGGCAATCTCGATGAACATGCCCCCGGCTGGGCGGCGAATGGTCCGGCCGTGGTGCTGGGCGCGGGCGGCGCCTCCCGCGCCGTCGTCCACGCGCTGAAGGACCGGGGTCTCAACGACATCCGCATCGTCAACCGTACGCTGGCAAGGGCTGAGGAACTCGCCGACCGGTTCGGCGCCGGGGTTTCGGCGCATGGCGCCGGCGCGGTCGGCGAATTGCTTTCCGACGCCGGCCTGCTCATCAACACCACCGCGCTCGGCATGCATGGCAACGAGATCCTCGCCGCCGATCCGGCCGGTCTGCCTGGCCACGCCATCGTCACCGACATCGTCTATGTGCCGCTGGAGACACCGCTGCTAGCTGCCGCCAGGGCGCGCGGCCTGAAGACCGTCGATGGCCTCGGCATGCTGCTGCACCAGGCCGTGCCCGGCTTCGAGCGCTGGTTCGGCAAGCGGCCGCAGGTGACGCCGCAATTGCGGCGCATGATCGTCGCCGACATCGAAGCGCATTGACATGATCGTGCTCGGCCTCACCGGATCGATCGGCATGGGCAAGTCGACCACGGCAAAGATGTTCGCCGAGGCCGGCGTTCCGGTGCATGATTCCGACGAGACCGTGCATCGCCTCTATGCCGGCAAGGCAGCACCCCTGGTCGAACGAGCCTTTCCCGGCACGACAAAAGCGGGCGTGGTGGATCGTGCAAGGCTCGCCGAGACAGTGCTGGGCGATTCCGCCGCGCTGAAAAAGCTGGAGGCGATCATCCACCCGCTGGTGCGGGCCGACGCCGACGCCTTTTTGGCCCGCCATCGTGCGGCCGGGGCGCCGATTGCGGTGCTCGACATCCCGTTGCTGTTCGAGACCGGCGGCCGCAACCGGGTCGACAAGGTCGTGGTCGTCACCGCGCCGGCCGAGATCCAGCGCGCCCGCGTGCTCGCCAGACCCGGCATGAGCGAAGAAAAATTCGCTTCCATCCTCGCCAAGCAGGTGCCTGACGCCGAGAAACGCCGTCAGGCGGATTTCATCGTCGACACCGGCCAGGGTTATGATGCCGCACGTGCGGCGGTGGCAGCCATCGTCAGCGAATTGACCGGGGATAAGTCCGGCAAAAACGCTTCCTGACGGCCGCCGTCAGCAGTCCCCATTGCCATTTTGTTCCGGTTTGTGATTCTGCTCTTTAGAGCGGACTGATTCGAATGCGTGAGATCATCTTCGACACCGAAACCACCGGCCTCGATTTGCGCGACGACCGCATCATCGAGCTCGGCGGCGTCGAGCTGGTCAACCGTTTCCCGACCGGCCGCACCTTCCACAAGTTCATCAATCCGCAAGGCCGCGCCATTCACGCCGAGGCGCAGGCCGTGCACGGCATCAGCGCGGCGGATCTGGCCGGCAAGCCGACCTTCGCCGAAATCGCCGAGGAATGGCTGGCCTTCACCGACGGTGCCAAGCTGATCGCCCACAACGCCACTTTCGACCTTGGCTTCCTCAACCTCGAATACAGCCGGCTCGGTCATCCGGCCATCGATCCCGGCCGCATCGTCGACACGCTGGCGATCGCGCGCCGCAAGCATCCGATGGGTCCGAACTCGCTGGACGCGCTCTGCCGCCGCTACGGCATCGACAATACCCGCCGCACCAAGCACGGGGCGCTTCTCGACTCCGAATTGCTGGCCGAAGTCTATATCGAGCTCATCGGCGGCAAACAGGCGGCGCTGGTTCTGGAAACCGTGGCCGTGCAGATGAACGGCAGCGGCGAAGTCGCCGATATCGATATCTCGATCGGCGCAAGGCCGATCGCGCTGCCGCCGCGCCTCACCGAGGCGGATCGGGCGGCACATGCCGGGCTTGTCGGCACGCTCGGCGAAAAGGCGTTGTGGCTGAAGGTGGCGTCTGCGGGTTGAGCGGGGGGCGCTCCCTGAACCGACGCGATTAGCCGAGCCGCCCATCCCTTCGTCATGTCCGAGCTTGACCCGAGCAACCCTTAGCGAAAAAGCCCGGCGCGAAGCCGGGCTCTCGATACGAGGGGTGGTGAGTCTCCTCAGCTCACCTGGACCTTGCTTGCGGCCTGGTCCTCGGCGATGCGCTGCTGGAACATCTGCGCGAAATCGATCGGGTCGAGCATCAGCGGCGGGAAGCCGCCGTTGCGGGGGGCGTCCGCGATGATCTTGCGCGCGAAGGGGAAGAGCAGCCGCGGGCATTCGATGAACAGGATCGGCAGCATGTGCTCCTGCGGGAAGCCGCTGATGGCGAAGACGCCGCCATAGACCAATTCGACGTTGAACAGCACTTCCTGGTCGAAGGAGGCCTTGGCATTCAATGTGAGATTGACGTCGAACTGCTTGTCCGAAAGCGGGTTGGCGTTGACGTTGACATTGATGGCGATGCCCGGGGCCTTGTCGCGGCCGCGCAGCGAGTTCGGCGCGCCGGGGCTTTCGAAGGACAGGTCTTTCACATATTGCGCAAGCACGTTGAGCGAGGGCTGTTCCTGTTTGCCGTTGCCATTGGCGGCGGCTGCCGCGGCATCATCATTGCTGGCCATGAGCCTTTGTCCTTTTGCCTGGGCAGCATTGCTGACCGGATTGAAATCGGGGTTCGCTATCATGCTCGGCAGGACAAGACAAGTTTTGCGCGCCGCCTGAAACTGCACGGCCGTTTCGGGCGACGGCGCGCATGAGACAGCTATTCGAGCGGACCGTAAAGCAGACCTAGTCGTCTTTCAGCCGCCGCCAAGGCGAATTGTGATCCGGCCCGCGCTTGTAGTCGTCCTGGCGCGAAAAGTCGCTGTCATCGAGATCGATGACCCTGTCGCGGCGGCGGGCCGAAAAGCCGCCGCTGAAGCTGGTCGCCATCACGATGCGGTTCTTGAGCAGGCGCCAGGCAAGATCGCGCACCGGCGGCAGGAGCAGCAGGATGGCGATAATGTCGGTGATGAAGCCCGGAATGATGAGCAGGATTGCCGCCAGCACGATCATCGCGCCATGCGCGAGTTGGCGGCTTGGATCGCGCCCGGCATCCATCTCCGTCCGCACCCGCGCCATCACGCCGAAACCCTGGTGCCGAAGGAGCAGGCTGCCGGCAATGGTGGAGAGGATGACGAGCCCAATCGTCGCCAAAGCGCCGACTTCGCGGCCAACGATGACGAAGCCGGCGATCTCCAGAAGCGGCAGCAGGAGCAGGAACAGGGGAATGAACGAAATGCGCAAATTGAGACCGGTCGCTTTCTTCTTTTGCGGGCCTCGCGGGAAATCGCCGCTGGCACTAGGACCTTTAGATAGGTATGGCTGGCTTTGATTTGAATGATTGCGCCCGCCGTTCTATATGCTTTGGGTAATGAACGCTATGCGACCGCCGCCATTCTAGGGGCTCTGGTGGTCCGGCCTGGACAGGGATCGAATTGGCGGAAGATATGGGTTTCTTCGACTTCGGCACGATTTTCTTTTTGATTGCGGCGGTTGTGATCTTCTTCCAGCTTCGCAACGTGCTGGGCCGTCGCACCGGAAACGAACGCCCGCCCTTCGATCCTTATTCGGCAAGCCGCACGCGCGAGCAGGACGCGGCGCAGAAGTCCGAGAATGTGGTGTCGCTGCCGCGCAAGCGCATACCGGGGGAACCGGCGGCGGAGACCTATGCCGCGATCGACGCTTTCGCCAAGCCGGACAGCGATCTCAACAAGGGCCTGCGCGCGATCAAGGACAACGATCCGTCCTTCGATCCGAAGACCTTTATCGACGGCGCCAAGATGGCCTACGAGATGATCGTCATGGCCTTTGCCGACGGCGACCGCAAAACGCTGAAGAACCTGTTGTCGCGCGAGGTCTATGACAGCTTCGTCGCCGCGATCGGCGAGCGCGAGGCGAAAGCGGAAAAGATCCAGTCTTCCTTCGTCGGCATCGACAAGGTCGATGTCGTCGCCGCCGAGATGAAGGGCACCGAGGCGCATATCACGCTGCGCATCGTCAGCGAGCTGATCTCGGCGACCCGCGACAAGGTCGGCGCCGTCATCGACGGCGATCCGGAAAAAGTCGCCGAGGTCAAGGACGTCTGGACCTTCTTCCGCGATACCCGGTCGCGTGATCCGAACTGGAAGCTGGTCGCCACGGAAGAAGAAGATTGACCTAGAGCATGATGCCGAAAAGTGTGGAGCGGTTTTCGGACGCCATCATGCTCCATCTCTTTAATTTGGAGCCGGATTCAGATTTCAGGTCGATCCGGCCTGAAATCATCCGGCTCTAGTGGCGGCTGTCATGTCGCTGTCTTCGGCATTCAAGGAAAAATCCTTCGGCGACCTGCCCGGCTGGAACGAGGATGATCACCTCGCCGCCTTCGCGGCGTTCAAACGTTCGGCTTTCCACGTCCTGACCAAGCCCTATCGAACCGGTTCGCTCGGCGTCGCGTTCGCCGCTTTCGCCGAGGCCTATACTGAGGCGCGCTCCGTTTCGCCGGCGAATCGGTCGGAGGCGCGGTCCTTCTTCGAGCGCCATTTCGCTCCGGCTTTGGTGGCGGCCGAAAGCGGCGGCGCCGGCCTCGTCACCGGCTTCTATGAGCCGGAGGTCGAGGCCTCGCCGGTGAGGACGGAGCGGTTCACGGTGCCGCTGCTCTCCCGTCCCGCCGATCTGGTCGACATCGACGATAAAAATCGGCCCCTCGAGATGGATCCCTATCTCGCCTTCGCGCGCGCGACGACGACAGGTCCGGTCGAATATTTCGATCGCGGCGCCATCGAGCGCGGCGCGCTGTCCGGGCGGAGCCTCGAGATTGCCTGGCTCGCCGACAAGGTCGATGCCTTCTTCATCCATGTGCAGGGAGCGGGGCGGCTGAAGATGGCCGATGGTCGGCTCTGCCGCGTCACCTATGCCGCAAAATCCGGCCAGCGCTTCACCGGGCCGGGCCGGATCTTGAGCGAGACCGGCGAAATCCCGCTGGAAAAAGTGACGATGCAGTCGATCCGCGCCTGGTTCAAGGCGCATCCTGAGCGGGTCGACGAGATCCTCTGGCAGAACCGCTCCTATATCTTCTTTCGTGAGGCGCCGGTCGACGACCCGGAACTCGGTCCCATTGCCGCCGCCAAGGTGCCGCTGACGCCCGGCCGCTCGGTCGCCGTCGACCGGCTGCTGCACACCTTCGGCACGCCCTTCCATATCGTCGCGCCGACGCTCACCGCTTTCGACGGAAAACCGTTCCGGCGGCTGATGATCGCGCAGGACACCGGCTCGGCCATCACCGGAGTGGCGCGAGGCGATCTCTTCGCCGGCTCGGGCGATGCCGCGGGCGAGATCGCCGGCGTCGTGCGCAACGTCGCCGACTTTTATGCGCTGGTTCCGCGCGGGCTGTTCGATAGGGGGCACGCGTGAACCGCCGCCACGACACGCTGAGCGACGACGATCGCATCCTCTGGAACCTGGTGGCGCGCACGACGCGGCCCCTCAAAGGCAAGGCCGCGGTCGAGATTCCCGATATTGTCGAGCCGACGCCGGCGCCGGCGCCCACGACGGCCAACGGCGTTCCCGCCGCTGCCGCGAAGCCGAAGCCGCAGCACGTCGGGCATTCGCTTGACGACCAGACCCACGAGAAACTGAAAAAAGGCCGGCTGCCGATCGAGGGCAGAGTCGATCTGCACGGCATGACGCAGGACGAGGCCTATTCGCTGCTCCTCACCTTCCTGCACCGCGCCCATGCCGGCGGCATCCGCTATGTGCTGGTCATCACCGGCAAGGGCTCGTCGTCCGGCGGCGACGGCATCCTGCGCCGCTCGGTGCCGCACTGGCTGTCGACCCCGGCTTTTCGGCACCTGGTTTCGAGCCATGATCACGCCGCCCGCAACCATGGCGGCTCGGGCGCGCTCTATGTGCGGCTCAGGCGGACGCGCGCATGAGGACGCCGGCCATGAGGACGCAACAGTGACCCCGTTCGGTGAAAGGCTGAGGGCGCTGCGCGCCGAGCGCGGCGTCAGCCAGAAGGCGATGGCGCAGGCCATCGGCGTCAGCGCCGCCTATCTGTCGGCGCTCGAGCATGGCCGCCGCGGCGCGCCGACCTGGACGCTGATCCAGAAGATCATCGGCTATTTCAACATCATCTGGGACGACGCCGAGGATCTTGCCCGCCTCGCCGAAACCTCGCATCCAAGGGTCAGGATCGATACGTCGGGCCTGTCGCCGGCCGCGACCGAGCTGGCTAATCTTCTGGCCGAGAGCATCGAGAAGCTGGACGAGGCGGAGCTGCGCCGCCTCAGCGCGTCGATTCGTGCGGCGCTGAGAAGGTAGTTCCGGAGATCTACTGCACCGAGCCGACCAGCAGCTGTTGGCCATCGCGGATCGACACCCAGCGGCCGGTGTTGTCGATCGCCTGGCGCTTGAGATAACGGTAGCCGGTCTCGTCCCAGGCTTGGACCTTGTCGGTCAAATTGTCGAGGATGTAGTCACCCTTGTCGGTGCGCACCGTCAGCACGGAATGGCCTTCGCCGTCGGGCTTGCGCACTACGGTGATCAAGAGATCCGCAAGCGAGATGCCCATGCGGTAGAGCTGGCGCCGCTTCTCCAGCACATAGTCCTCGCAGTCGCCAAAGCCGTTGTCCGGATAGGTCCAGACCTCGTCCTTGCCGTAATTGTCGAGATCACTCATCGGCTTGACGGCGGCGTTGACCTTGGCGGTCACGTTGATCAGCTTGCGCCACAGAGCATCGGTCAGCTTGGCCGGCGCGAGATTGGCCGGGCGAATGTTGCATTCGCTCGGATGCGTCTTGCAGAAATCATAATGTCCGATCGGCTGCGAGGTCAGGCCGCCGGTGGTCATAGCGCCGGCAGCCCATGCCGGAACCGCCCAGTGGGCCGAGATCGCCAGCCCTGCGACTGCACACAAACGCAGCATCCGCGCCATCGGTGAGGAAGTCATTGTCCCCCGGGGTCCGCCCTTGTTTATTAACGAAACGTTAAGGGGGATTTACAGTCCGTGTCAATTGAAGACAACGGCTAGTTTGGTGGCATGGTTACCCGCCAGGCCCGCATAGCGGCAGTTTGGCAACAGCGGCGTCGGGACGCCGGTCAGCCCTGAACATTGGTTGCACGGAAAGGTCACTCGCTTCGAGCGGCGCCGAGCCGCGTCCGCTTCCCGCTCAGCTCTTGGCGGAACGGACCAGCTTCGGCTTCGCCGCCAGGCGGGTCTGGCGGCCGTAGCTGGAGATGAAGTCCAGGATGCGCGGCACGATCTCCGACCGGAACCGCGAGCCGTTGAAGACGCCGTAATGGCCGACGGCCGGCTGCATGTAGTGGGCCTGCCGGTCGGCCGGAATGTTCACGCAAAGCTCATGCGCGGCCTGGGTCTGGCCGAGCCCGGAGATGTCGTCGTTCTCGCCCTCGACGGTGAACAGCGCGACATTGCGGATCGCCTGGGGATCGACGGCCTCGCCGCGATGCGTCATCTCGCCCTTCGGCAAGGCGTGGCGCACGAACACCGTGTCGACCGTCTGCAGGTAGAACTCCGCCGTCAGGTCCATCACCGCCAGATATTCGTCGTAGAAGTCACGGTGCTTCTCGGCGCTGTCGCCGTCGTTTTTCACAAGGTGCATGAAGAAGTCCTTGTGGGCGATGATGTGGCGATCGAGATTCATGCTCATGAAGCCCGAAAGCTGCAGGAACCCGGGATAGACATCGCGGCCGAATCCGGGCACCGGCCAGGGCGCCTGCATGATGACGTTCTCGCGGAACCAGTCGGTGCCCTTTTCTCCGGCGAGCAGATTGACCGCGGTCGGATTGCGGCGGGTGTCGATCGGCCCGCCCATCAGCGTCATGGTCGACGGCACGAAGGGGTCGCCGCGCTTTTCCATCAGCGCCACCGCCGCCAGCACCGGCACCGAGGGCTGGCAGACTGCCATCACATGGGTATCGGGACCAAGCGCGTGGAACATCTCGATGACATAGTCGATATAGTCGTCGAGATCGAAGCTGCCCTGCGACAGCGGCACCATGCGGGCGTCGACCCAGTCGGTGATGTGCACGTCGGCGTGCGGAAGCATCGCCTCGACCGTGCCGCGCAGCAGCGTTGCATAATGGCCGGACATCGGCGCCACGATCAGGAGCTTCGGATCGGGCTTGCGGCCCGCGGGAAGCTGGCGCTCGAAGCGGACGAGGTTGCAGAACGGCTTCGACCACACGGTTCGTTCGGCGACGTCGACGCTCTTCCAGTCGACCACCGCCTTGGTCAGGCCGAATTCAGGCTTGCCGTAGCGGCGCGTCGTGCGCTCGAAGAGTTCCGCGGCTGCCGCGACCGACCGGCCGAGCGCCGTATGCGAAACCGGATTGAGCGGGTTGGAATAGAAAAACCGCACCGCATCTGCGTAAAGGCGGGCGGGCTGCAGCGCCGCATGGTTCAGTTCGTAGAGCTGGTAGAACATCAAGAACCCCGTGCTGCCTGACGACCAAAGGGCCGACGAGCAGCGCCGAGCCTTGAATGTCTCGCAGTGAGGTTAACAAGATATTGTTGCGATGCAATACGTCAATTGGCGTGACGAATGCTGCTTTGGTCCAAACTGTTGAAAACTCGCCACGTATGGCGGAGCCGGCTCACTGTGCGCTGCCGCAATGTGTAGGAAATATGTCCGGCTCCCTCTTGCCGGACACCGACATCTTAAACGCGCGCCATGCAGACTGCGGTGTGGCCCGAGCCGATGAATCCGAGCTGGGTGGCGGCGCCGCGGGAGAGGTCGAGCACGCGGCCCCGGACGAACGGGCCGCGATCATTGATGCGCACGACGACGCTGCGGCCGTTGTTCTTGTTGGTGACCCTGAGCTTGGTGCCGAACGGCAAGCTGCGGTGCGCCGCAGTCAGCGCGGCGGGGTTCATGCGCTCGCCGGAGGCGGTTCTGGAATGCAGCGCGTACCAGGAAGCGCGGCCGCATTGTGCGGCGGCTGAAGAGGCGGAAGAGGCGCCAGCCATCAGGCCAGCCGCGATCGTTGCCGCGACAAGCGCGGTGCGGTTGGTTTTATTCATCTTTTAGGGGTGGGCTCCGTTATAGACAACCCGCCGTAAGTGCCGAATGAGGCATGAAATGCGGCAAGCGTCTGGCGGTTCCATGGCAAAGGCACACGTTTGGAGTCGCCGCGAAACAGTTTGTCATGACATCTCCCGCGAGCGCCAGCGTATTCTTCATTGAGACCGACCCGGTTTTGCAGGAAGTCCCGAGTAGGAGCGGCCCTCGGGGCGCAAGTAAAAGCGGAAGCGATTGCTTCGCTTCCTTCTGCTCCTTTACTGCGCGCGCGTTCCGGTGAAGGATCGACTTTGCGCGGGGATTTCGCCGATGCGACTGATCAGGAATTTACTGGCGCTGATCGTGCTGGCGATCGGCGTGCTGTGGTCGCTGCAAGGGCTTGGGCTGGTCCAGGGCAGCTTCATGACCGGCCAGAGGGAATGGCTCTATATCGGGCTCGTCACCACGCTGCTCGGCCTGCTCGGCCTCCGTTTGGCAAACCGCCCGCGCGTTTGATCCGACCGGCAAGATGGCGCCGCGCGTCCGTTGGACGGGCGAAGCGACGCGCGCAGACCCCTCGCCGTCGGACCGCTGACGCCGGGCACCTCTTCGAGATCGACACCATCCCGACATGCTCGCGCAACGCGCGGAGCTCAGCAAGCAGTTCCTGGGGTGAAATTTCTGCTGAGGTCGGCGCTCTACGGCGCCCCCCTCTGGCCTGCCGGCCATCTCCCCCACAGGTGGGGAGATCAGATGTCGCGTCGGCTTTCGCCAATCGCCAACATTTGCAAGCAAGGGCGCCAAGGGTCGAGCTCCAATCTCCCACCTTGTGGGGGAGATGTCCGGCAGGACAGAGGGGGCGCTGTCCCGCCGGCTTTCAACATTGAGAGGCGGTGCTGCGCCGCCCGTGAAATTCCATTCCGCCACTCGTCGCCGGAATGGCACGATCTATCTTCTTTCCAGATGAAAAGGGCTGGAAAAGACAAAGGCGTGTGATCTGCGAACCCGGCATGGAGTTCGGCGGCCATCATGCGCAGACTGGTGACGGCCGATCCCGTCGGAACTGCTTCCCATGGAGGGTCCGAGATGAGCGTGCACAGGAAAGCGGCGCCGGACGGCGCGGAAAGCGCCCTGTCGCGGTTGCGTCCGCCTTACGCCTCAGTCCTCGACCTGATCGGCCAGACGCCGGTGGTCGAGCTCACCAAATTCGACACCGGCAAATGCCGGCTGTTCATCAAGCTCGAGAGCCAGAACCCCGGCGGCTCGATCAAGGACCGCATCGCGCTGTCGATGATCGCGGCCGCCGAGAAGGATGGCAGGCTGAAGCGCGGCGGCACCATCGTCGAGGCCACCGCCGGCAACACCGGCCTCGGCCTCGCCCAGGTCGGCATTCCCAAGGGCTACCGCATCATCCTCGTCGTGCCCGACAAGATGTCGCGCGAGAAGATACAGCATCTGCGCGCTTTAGGCGCCGAGGTGCGCATGACCCGCTCCGATGTCGGCAAGGGCCACCCCGAATATTACCAGGACATGGCCGAGAAGATCGCCGCCGAAATTCCCGGCGCTTTCTATGCCAACCAGTTCGCCAATCCCGCCAATCCGCTGGCGCACGAAAGCACCACCGGCCCGGAAATCTTTTCGCAGCTCGAAGGCGATGTCGACGCGGTGGTGGTCGGCGTCGGTTCCGGCGGCACGCTCACCGGTGTCGGCCGCTTTTTCGCGAAGCATTCGCCGAAGACCGAGATGGTGCTTGCCGATCCGGTCGGCTCGGTGCTGGCGCCGTTGATCAAGACCGGCAAGATGACAGAGGCCGGCAGCTGGACCGTCGAAGGCATCGGCGAGGATTTCGTGCCGCCCAATGCCGATCTCTCGCTGGTCAAGAAAGCCTATTCCATTCCCGACAAGCAGAGCATGCTGGCGGTGCGCGACCTGCTGTCCAAGGAAGGCATCCTGGCCGGCTCGTCGTCCGGCACGCTTCTGTCGGCGGCACTGCGCTACTGCCGCGATCAGACGACGGCCAAACGCGTGGTCACCCTCGTCTGCGACAGCGGCAACAAATATCTGTCGAAGGTCTTCGACGACATCTGGCTCGCCGAGCAGGGCTTGGCCGACCAGGAGCAGCACGGCGACCTGCGCGACCTCGTCATGCGCTCGCCGCGCACTGGTGACATCGTGACCGTGGGCCCCGAGGAAACCCTGCTCAACGCCTATGGCCGCATGCGCCGCTCCGATGTTTCGCAGCTACCGGTGCTGGATGACGGCAAGCTCGTCGGCATCGTCGACGAGAGCGATATCCTGGCCAAGGTCGACGGCCCCTATGACGGCCGCTGGGATCGCTTCAATGCGCCGGTGCGCACGGCCATGACCTCGAACCTGCACACGCTGCAGGCCAGCCAGGCGCTCGATGCACTGCTGCCCGTTTTCGACCGCAACGAGGTCGCCATCGTCTTCGACGGCGACGAATTCATCGGCCTGATAACCCGTATCGACCTGATCAACCATCTGAGGCGCCGCGCAAAATGACTTCCAACGGCAAGAACCGCCTGGCCTTTTCCACGCGCACCATCCATGGCGGCCAGAGCCACGATCCGCTGACCGGCGCGGTGATGGTGCCGATCTACGCCACCTCCACCTATGGCCAGCAGTCGCCCGGCGTGCACAAGGGTTTTGAGTATGCCCGCAGCCAGAACCCGACGCGCTTCGCCTTCGAACGGGCCGTCGCCGACCTCGAAAGCGGCGCCGCGGCCTTCGCCTTCGCCTCAGGCCTGGCCGCGATCGCCACGGTGTTGGAACTGTTCGACGCCGGCGCGCATGTGGTCGCCACCGACGACATCTATGGCGGCTCGTTCCGGCTCATGGAGCGCGTCCGCAAGCGTTCCGCCGGCCTGCAGGTCAGCTTTGCCGATTTCACCGATCTCGCCGCGGTCGAGAGAGCGATCCGCCCGGAGACAAAGCTGCTCTGGGTCGAGACGCCGACCAACCCGCTGCTGCGTGTCGTCGACCTCGAAGGCCTGGCGGCGCTGGCCAAGCGCAAAGGCCTGCTGACTGTCGCCGACAACACTTTTGCCAGCCCCTACATCCAGCGGCCGCTGGAGCTCGGCATCGACATCGTCGTCCACTCGACGACGAAATACTTGAACGGCCATTCCGACATGGTCGGCGGCGTGGCGGTCGTCGGCGACAACAAGGATTTGGCCGATCGGCTGAAATTCCTGCAGAACGCCATCGGCGCCATTTCCGGCCCGTTCGACAGTTTTCTGGCGCTGCGCGGCATCAAGACGCTGGCGCTTCGGATGGAGCGCCATTCCGCCAACGGCCTGAAGATCGCGCAGTGGCTGGAAGCCCGCAAGGACGTGCGCCGCGTCATCTATCCCGGGCTGGCGAGCCACCCGCAGCACGAGATCGCCAAGCGCCAGATGCACGCCTTCGGCGGCATGATCTCGGTCGACCTCGACCTCGACCTCGCCGGCACCAAACGCTTCCTCGAACGCACGCAGCTTTTCACGCTCGCCGAAAGCCTCGGCGGCGTCGAGAGCCTGATCGAGCATCCGGCGCTGATGACGCACGGCTCGATCCCCGCGGAAAAGCGCGGGGCGATCGGCATATCGGATTCGCTGGTGCGGCTGTCGGCCGGTATCGAGGATGGCGATGATCTGATCGCGGATCTGGAGCAGGCGTTGCGGGGGTGAGTTCGAGGATCAATCGTTGTGATCCTTCGCGCCTCCCTCTGTCCTGCCGGACATCTCCCCCACGAGGGGGGAGATTGGCTGTTTCATCGCCTCACCTTTCCTGCAACGCCGGTAATTTGCGAAAGCCGCCGTGACATCTGATCTCCCCCCTTGAGGGGGAGATGGCCGGCAGGCCAGAGAGGGGCGCTGTCCCGCCGACATCTCGGTGCCTGTGCCATTGCAGACCGCAATCCACCGACTAAACTGCCTACCAACATGCGATCTCCGGAGGCGTGATGCGCGTGATCGTGTTGGGTGGCGGCGTTGTCGGCGTCACCACTGCCTATCAGCTGCAGAAGGACGGGCACGAGGTGGTCGTCCTCGAGCGCCGGCCTGAGGTCGCCGCCGAGACCAGCTGGGGCAATGCCGGCATGATCGCGCCGGGGCATTCCTTCGTCTGGTCGTCGCCCAGGGCGCCATTAATCCTGTTGAAATCGCTGGTGCTGAAGGATCAGGCGCTACGCTTCAAGCTGTCGGCCGATCCGACGCTCTACAGCTGGTCGTGGCTGTTCCTGATGGAATGCACGGCCGAGAAGGCCAGGCGCAACACGCTGCTCAAGCATCGGCTTGCCGTCTATTCGCAGAGCGTGCTGCACGAGGTGATTGCCCACGAGCAGATCGACTACGACCGCAACGATCGCGGCATCCTCTATTTCTATCGCAGCCAGCAGGCGCTCGATAAAGGCGTCGAGCACATGCGGCTGCTGGAATCAGACGGCCAGCTGATCAAGGTGCTCGACCGCGACGCCATCGTCGCGCTCGACCCGTCGCTGGCTTCCGCGCGGGAAAAGATCGCCGGCGGCATCCATTGCCCGACCGATGAGACCGGTGACCCGGCCAAATTCACCCGGGCGCTTGCCGCGAAGGTCGTCGAGCGCTGCGGCGAGATCCGTACCGGCACGACCATCACCGGCATCGAGACCTCGGGCGGTGGCGTGGCACAGGTGCTGACCGACAAGGGCAGCGTCAAGGGCGACGCCTATGTGCTGGCGCTCGGCTCCTACAGCCCGCTGATCGCGAAGACCGTCGGTATCAGCCTGCCGATCTACCCGATCAAGGGTTATTCGCTGACCATTCCGATCGGCAACCAGCCTCGGCCGCCGACCATCGCGGCGATCGACGAGCACAATCTGGTCGCCGTGTCGCGCTTCGGCGACCGGCTGCGCGTCACCGCGACGGCGGAATTCGCCGGCTACGACACCAGCCACAAGCCGGCCGATTTCGCCTTCATGAAGGGCGTGACGCAGGAGCTTTATCCCGAGGGCGCCGACTACGACCGCGCCGAGATGTGGGCGGGCTTGAGGCCGATGACGCCGAACAATCTGCCCGAGTTCGGGCGCCGCCGCCTCGGCAATCTCTATCTCAACACCGGGCACGGCCATATCGGCTGGACCATGTCGCATGGCTCGGCGCGCATCACCGCCGACCTGATCGCCGGCCGCAAGCCGGCCATCTCGATGGACGGTCTTTTGAATTGAGAGCATGATCCCGGAGCGATCGGCCAAGAAAGGGAATGCCATGTCCATCAGCGCGGCTGCTACCCGCCCTCAATCTTCGGGGCCGGTCGATCCCAAGCCCGTCGATCCCAAGCCGGTCGATCTGGGCGTGCTTCCGTCCGAACTCGACGGCGGCCTTGCCTCGCGCGCGGCGATCGGGCTTGCGATCCTCGCCACCGACCAGACGCTGGAGCATGAGTTCCGCGCGCTGGTGCGCATTCCGGGCGTCGCCTTCTACGAGGCCCGCCTCTTCAACGACAACGACATCACCCCCGACACGCTGCGCGCCATCGGCCCGCGCATCGCGCCGACCGTCGACCTCATCCTGCCCAGCATTCCGCTCGACGTCGTCGGCTTCGGCTGCACCTCGGCCACCATGACGCTCGGCGAGGAAGCCGTCTTCGCCGAGATCAGGAAGGCGCGGCCGGGCGTCGCCTGCACCACGCCGGTGACAGGCGCGCTTGCCGCCTTCAAGGCGCTCGGCGCCAAGGGCATCGGCCTGCTGACGCCTTATGCCCCCGAGATCAACCAGGGTCTCGTCACCTATTTCACCGGACGCGGCCTCGATATCGCCGCCGTCGCTACTTTCGACCGGCGCGACGACCGCGAGGCGGCCCGCATATCGCTCGCCTCGATCGAGGCCGCGGCCGAGCGCATGGCGGCGGCTCCCGGCGTGGACGCGATCTTCATCTCCTGCACCAGCCTGCGCGTCGCCGAGGCGGTGGCGGAACTGGAGCAGCGCATCGGCATTCCCGTCACCTCGTCCAACCACGCCATGGCCTGGCATTGCCTGCGGCTAGCCGGCATCGACGACGTCGTGCCGGCCGGCGGCCGGCTGTTCGCGTTGCCCGCTGTTCCTTCCACCCGCCGACCAGAGCCGACCGCCTTTTGACAGCCTGCCAGGAAGGCTAGCCCGTTCTTTGAGCGTTTGTGCTCGGTGCTATCCCTTATCTCCCACAATCAGGGCCACGGCATCGGCCCGAGCCTTGGAAGACAGGTCCAAGATCGTAGCCTGCGAACTGGTGACCATCTCGATTGGCCATTCGATCAGGACCTGGCGCATCTGGCCGGCGAGCAGAGCTTCATTGGCTTCCTCGATCGAGTAAGCGAGCGGCCAGCCGATGCGGTTGAGAATCGGTTTCACCTTACCCGTTCCCTTGATCTGGTCGATGGCAATCACCGGCTTGCCTTTTGAAAGCCCATAGAGCGAGCCGTGCAGCCGCGTTGTCAGTACCAGGTCGACGGTCTCGAACTGTTGCTCGATCTTTGTTGCCTCATTCCCGGGCCTCAACACTGTGTCGATCGGCTCGGTATCGAGACCGAAGGTTTCGGCAAGTTGCAACAAAAGACGCTCAGCCTTCGCCCATTCGGTCATGCCATCGCCATAATCCCGCTGGTCGCCACGCAAGCACAGTCCAGCCTTCAGCCGCTTGCCGGGCTCGGGTACTGCGCAGGGCAGAGAACGCGAAATGGCGAGATCGAAGGATTGTCTTGATAGGCCGTCGCGCGCTAACACGGCTTCGAAGCGGGCAGCCATCTGCCGGTGCCGGGAAATGACGCTGACGCCAACGGCGAGTTTCCTCGCTTTCCGGTGCACCGCTAGCAGGTCGACCAATTCATCGGTCTGAACGATGGGGCCGCAGACGAACACCAGCGTTTCGATTTCGCGGCGTACGTCGAACAGGTCCCTCACCTGGCAGTGGTCCGCAATGCCCAAGGCCGGATGGCTCAGAACTTGATGGTCATGGCCGGCCCGGCGTAGCGCCGCCGATAGGTTCTCTACCGCATGCAGATCGCCGACAGTCGCCCCGCCGCCGCCTTCGAAACTTCCCCACCAAACGAGCGAAATAGGCGAGGCGGCGGTGCGCCTCAGCAATCTGTGACGACGCTTAAAGGACCGGCATTTGCGGCTGAGCAACGACATACGATTGAGTTTCTCTCGAGATCAATTAAGACATCCGCCTTCCTGCAAATCGGGAGGCGCCCCCTCTGCGTCGCATAGAGAAACACGAGAAGGCGGGCAACATGGCTGCTCCTGCAGTGAACATGCTTTGGATAGGCGACAGACTCGGTCGTGTTGAGTTGCTGTCGATAGCCTCCTGGCTGGCCTGCGGACACGCCGTGCGCCTGCATGTTTACAAACCTGTTGCAAACGTGCCGGCCGAAGTCGATGTGATCGACGCCGAACTGACTGTCCCCTTTACCAGCATGAGCGTCTACGCCATCGGGAGACCGGCTCTTATGCGCTCGCCTCCGACTATTTCCGCTATCGGCTTCAGCTGATCGCTGGCGGGCTGTGGTCCGACCTCGACGTGGTTTGCCTCAAGAAGGTGAACATTGACGGAGATTGCTTGTTCGGTCTTGAGAGCGCGACTCTCATCAACGGCGCCGTCCTTTACCTCGATGCCGGTCTGCCGATGACGGCCGAGCTGGAGGGCCTCTTCTGCAACAACTACTTTCCGCCTTGGACGCGCAAGCGGGGAGCGCGCATGGCCCGGTTCAAGAACTTCATTGGCCTGCCGGTGCGCCCAGCCGACCTCCCCTGGGGAACGTACGGCCCTGGCGCGATAACGGCGCTGGCCCGCAAGCATGGACGGTTTGAGTCGGCACTGCCACGAGAAGTCTTTTATCCGCTCGATTATCGCCAAGCGCAGGCGGTCTATGATCCGGCGTTTTCGCTAGACGCGGTTCTGAGTGAGCAGACGCTGACCTTGCATCTGTGGAACGAGAAGCTGCGCGATGTAAAGCACACACCGCCACCGGCTGGTTCGCCACTGGCACAGCTTTATACCAAGTTTGGCGTTTAAAAATGGGTCGCTTGTTGAAAACCTTTAACGCGCTCCAAGCGATTGTTTTATCGTGCCCGATATCCAAGCCCTTTGGAGTCCGATCCTAGGGCAGCATTCGTCACGCCGCTTTGTTGCGAAGGCGGGCAGCCTCTATTCTATCGAGCACTACCTTCTGGTTCGTGGCAGCGCGGCTCGGATCGGCAGGCTTGTGCCAGATATGCAGCACCTCGGTCGCCCAGGTGCCGGCGCGCCGGATGATGCCCTTATCCTGCAACCGGAAAACGAAGTCGGCATCTTCATAACCCCAGCCTGTGAAGGTCTCGTCGAAGCCGCCGACCGACAGCGCATCGCTTTTCCAACAGGCGAGATTGCAGCCCTTAATGCGCCGGAAGACGAAGGAACGATAATCCGACATCGTCCGCCAGGGCAGCCGCACGAAAAACGCGACGATCTTGGAAATGTCGCCTTTCAACCGGTGCCGCAGGATATTCCGGCGGAATGCTCGGTAGTTCCACGTCCCTGCCGCCAGCAATTGCTTGCTGAATTCCTGGCTGAGCAGAATGCGGCTGCCGGTGATGACGTAGTTCGGCTTGGCAAGCGCCCGATGCTGGGCAACGAAGTCGGGCTGCAGAATGCAGTCTCCGTCGACGAAGATCAAATAGGGGCCGCACGCCTCGCCTATCGCCTTGTTCAGGATTGCGGAACGGCGAAAGTCGATGTCTTCGTGCCAGACGTGCCTGACCGGGATCGAGGCGGAGTCGGTAAAGAGCTTGATCACATCGGCCGTGTCTTGGCGCGATCCGTCGTCAGCGATGATCACCTCGAAGCAGCGGTCGGTTTGGCAGGCGAGCGACTGGAGACTGAGCTTCAGCGCCCCTGGCCAATTGTAAGTATTGACGATCACCGAAACCGATACAGATCCGGCGGGGGTCATGAAAATACCCCAGCCGCTTCTTCGCGTTGATCAAAACTGTTTCGGATACGACTGCAACAACGCAGTCTTCCGCGCGCAAATCTTGCGCGCACCGTCTCCCCAAGCATTCCCCGCACCCCACCAAGAACCCACCTCCTTTCTATTGACGTTAAACCGCCATCGTCAATGTAATTAGAATTCGCTTATTTTCGGAATATCTGATCGGCAAAGTGCCAAGGCGACTGGCCGACCAGTCGACCACCGATTGGCAGATTGGCCGGTTCGAAATCGCCGGTTAACGTTTGCGGAAAAGGTTGCTTAACGCTTCGCTACTATGTCCTGCCCTCGGGAGGCAGGACAGAGTGAGCGCGATGAACGACAGCCCCGAAAAGCGCAATGAATGGCGCGCCATCTTCTACGTGCAGGCGCGTGTGGCGATCCTGTTCGTCCCGATCATCGTCAGCCTGCTGATCATCGGCGCGCTTGCCGGCAACGACCGCGATCACGACGCCATCGACAGGACTGTCACCAGCTCGGTGAAGTAAGCGACCCGGCAAGAGGCTCACGGTATTCCGTGCACGCTAGACAAAGCGCGGGATCGGGCCGTTCTGCGCCGTCGTGCGGTCGCCGAGGTCGATGAACACCTCGTCGACATAGCACCAGCCCCAGCCTTCGGGCGGATCGTAGCCTTCGATGACCGGATGCTGAGTGGCGTGGAAATGCTTGGTGGCGTGGCGGTTGGGCGAGTCGTCGCAGCAGCCGACATGGCCGCAGGTGCGGCAGAGTCTGAGATGCACCCACCAGGAGCCGCTCTTCAGGCATTCCTCGCAGCCGAGGGCGCTCGGCACCACATCCTTGATGTCGTCCGTATGCCTGCATTCGTCCATCAGGGTCTCCTTTCGGGCTGAGCAGCACGCCCGCCGTTGCGCGCAAGATAGGCATGCAGCGCCGCCACCACCTGAGCGCCTTCGCCGACCGCGGCCGCGACACGCTTGGTCGAGCCGCAGCGCACATCGCCGATGGCGAACACGCCGCTGCGGCTGGTCTCCATCGGGCCGTGTCCCGGCGCCACATCCGGTCCGGTGCGCACGAAGCCCCTGGCGTCGAGCGCCACGTCGCAGCGGGCCAGCCAGTCGGTGTTCGGGTCGGCGCCGATGAACAGGAAGAGGTGGCGGATGGGGCGCGTCGTCGCCACGCCGGTGACCCGGTTGCGCCAGCACAGCTGGTCGAGGTTGCCGTCATGGCCGTCGAGCGCCTCGACCTCGGTTTCCGTCAGCACCTCGATGTTCGGCTGCGCCACGATCCGCTCGACCAGATAGCGCGACATGGTGGCGTCGAGGCTGTCGCGCCGCGCCAACAGCGTCACCTTGCGCACCTGGCTGGCGAGATAGACGGCCGCCTGGCCGGCCGAGTTGCCGGCGCCGACCAGCGCCACTTCCTGGTCCCGGCAGAGCCGTGCTTCGATCGGCGAGGCCCAGTAATGCACGGACGCGCCCTCGAACTGCGCGATATTGGCGATGTCGAGGCGGCGGTAGCGCGCGCCGCTGGCGATCACCACCGTGCGCGCGCGCAGGGTCTCGCCGTCGCCAACGTCCAGCCGGTAGCCGGCGATGTTGTCGGCGGCGCCGAGCAATTTGGCTTCATCGGGGATCACCATCTCGACCCCGAACTTCTGCGCCTGGTTGTAGGCGCGCGCCATCAGCGCCATGCCTGTAATGCCGGTCGGAAAGCCGAGATAGTTCTCGATGCGCGAGGATGCCCCCGCCTGCCCGCCGAAGGCGCGGCAGTCGAGCACGATCGTCGACAGCCCCTCGGAGGCCGCATAGACCGCGGCCGCCAATCCTGCCGGCCCGGCGCCGACGATGGCCACGTCGTAGATCTTGCCGGCGTCGAGCGGCCGCAGCAGCCCGACGCAGCGGGCGAGATCGCTTTCGCCGGGATTGTGCAGCAGCTTGCCGTTGGGACAGAGCACGATCGGCAGATGGTGCGGATCGACATGAAAACGCTCGATCAGCGTCTTGGCGCAGGGATCGGTGTCGGAATCGAGCGCGCGGTGCGGCAGGCCGCTGCGGGTGAGGAAACCCTGCAGCCGCAGCACATCGCCATTGCCGGGACGGCCGATGACGATCGGCCCGCTGGTGCCGCTCTCGAGCAGGCCGACACGGCGCAGGATCAGCGCGCGCATGACGCGCTCGCCGAGATTCGCCTCCTGCACCATCAGATCGCGCAGCCGCTGCGAGGGGATGACGAGGGCTTCGACCGGCTCGGTCGCCTCGGCATTGACGAGCGACGGCCGGCTCGAAAGCTGCGCCAGTTCGCCGATGAAATTGCCCGGACCATAGGTGATGATCGCCTCGCGCGGGCCAAGACCGCCGGCCTGCGTGATGTCGACCTTGCCCGACAGGATGACGACCAATCCGGGCGAGACCGTGCCGGCCGTCACGATATGCTCGCCGGCGCCGTAGGCTCTTGGCACGCCGAAGCGGCGCATGCGCTCGATGTCCGCATCGGCGAGCACGGGGAACATCTGGTCGCGGCGGGCGGCGATGGTCGGGCTGACGGAGGGGGCCATGACCGGACCGTAGCGCCCGGGGCAGCGGGTTTGAAGCGGTTTGTTCGGGGACTGGCCGGCGGGGCAGGTTGGCCGCTACGCTTTCATCTATCCGAGCGACCTCGCCAGCTTGCGCAGCGCCCCCTGCGGATCATCGGTGATGACGGAGCCATGCGAGACAAGGATGCGCTTGAGCGCCGGCAGGTCCGCCCATCGTCTCAATTGCGCTGCGAGTGCCGCCTTGTCGCCGACCATCGTCAGCTTGACCGGCCAGGGTATACGCGGCTCATCACCGGCAAATCCCATCATGCGCAATGCCCAGCCGGCAAAACCGGATGCGCCGCGGATGTTGCCGACGATATCATTGAGAACCAGCGTCGTGCCGTTCGGTCCGTCGATTTGCAGCGCCGCTTCGCGATCACGGGTTCCGGGGACGGTGACGAGCTTGACGTCGGGATCGCCAAAGTCGCCGCGTGCCGCATCGACATGCACCGCCTTCTCGACGCTGTTGCGCGCGCCCGCCGGTGCAATCACCTGCAGGGTGGGATAGCGATCTTTCCATGGCTTTGCATCGAGCCGGTGATGATCGTTAGGAACGATCAGGAAGGCCGGCTCCCCAAAGGCCTCGATCGCGCGCATCTGTTCGTCATCGAGCGCGATGGCGCTGAAGATGACGAGCCGTCCGTCGCGCAATCGCACCACGGTCATGCGCCGTTTCAGGTTGCCGACCGGCATCGGTATGTCGCCCGTCACCGTCAGAATATCGTCGTCGACAGGAGAGAGCCTGCCATGCGGCAGAACCTTCCACTCCTTGAACGGCGCGGGCATCACGGAACCTCGGCTTAACAGACAAGATAGGAACGGTTTAATCCGAGACGAGTTGCAGGCACAAAAAAGCCCGGAAAATCCGGGCTTTTTGCTCATCGCGTCAGATCGTCTGAAACGGGAATTTGGTGCCCAGAAGAGGACTCGAACCTCCACTCCTTGCGGAACACGGACCTGAACCGTGCGCGTCTACCAATTCCGCCATCTGGGCTGGTGGGCGCTCATGTAAGCGGGCAAACGAAGCGTGTCAACGCGGTTTTTTCAGGAGCTCAAGACTGACCAGAGGGCAGCTGGGGTTCATTCAGGCACGGACGGCAATTGTCGGCGTCGGCCCCGCCCCTCATCGCCCTGCCGGGCACTTCTCCCCGCATGGGACGGGGAGAAGGGGCTGGCCGCGGCGTTGGCGTCCTCTTGAGACGCTGGCGATTGGCGAAATCGGCGGCCGGAGCTTCCCTCTCCCCGTCACTATACGGGGAGAGGATGCCGGCAGGCAGGTGAGGGGCGGCGCCGACGCTGGTCAGTTAACGGCGAGACGGAATTCCGAGCTGAAGCGGTTGTCCCGAGACGGCCACCCGTTCCGAGCGGGGCCGGAACAATGGAATCCCTCACCCCTCCAGCACTTCCTTCTTTGCCACGGTGGAATCGGCGTTGAGCTTGTAGATCACCGGCACGCCGGTGCCGAGCTCCAGCTTGACGATCTCTTCGCCCGACTTGCCGTCCAGCGCCATGATCAGCGCCCGCAGCGAATTGCCGTGCGCGGCGACCAGCACCGTCTCGCCGCGCAGCACATGCGGCTGCACGTCGTGCAGGTAATAGGGCCAGACGCGCGCGCCGGTGTCCTTCAGGCTTTCGCCGCCGGGAGGCGATACGTCGTAGGAGCGGCGCCAGATATGCACCTGCTCCTCGCCCCACTTCTTGCGCGCGTCATCCTTGTTGAGGCCGGAGAGATCGCCATAGTCGCGTTCGTTGAGCGCCAGGTCGCGGACGGTCTCGAGCTTGCTTTGGCCGACCACGTCGAGAATGTGCTGGCAGGTCTTCTGCGCCCGCTTCAGCGCCGAGGTGTAGGCGATGTCGAATTTCAGCCCGCGCGCCTTGAGCTTCTCGCCGGCGGCAAGCGCCTCCGCATTGCCCTGGTCGGTGAGGTCGACATCGCGCCAGCCGGTGAACAGGTTCTTCAGGTTCCATTCGCTCTGGCCGTGGCGCACGAGCACGAGAGTTCCCGACATGTTTGCTCCTGATACGTGGTTGGATTTGAGCAATTCCAGGAAAAGTGTGTAGCGGTTTTCAGTCCGGAATTGCGGAAGAAAAGCAGAAAAAAAGCCTCAGCCCAGGCCGAGCACGTCTCGCATGGAATAGAGGCCCGGCTTCTTGCCTCGGCCCCAGAGCGCCGCCTTGACCGCGCCACGGGCAAAGATCGCCCGGTCCTCGGCCTGGTGGGCGAGCGTGATGCGCTCGCCGGTGCCGGCCAGGATCACGCTGTGCTCGCCGACCACCGACCCGCCGCGCAAGCTGGCGAAGCCGATCGTGCCGGCCTTGCGGACGCCGGTATGGCCGTCGCGCACACGCACGCTGTTGTCCGCGAGCGCGATCTCTCGGCCCTTGGCCGCCGCTTCGCCGAGCAGCAGCGCCGTGCCGGACGGCGCGTCGACCTTGTGCCTGTGGTGCATCTCCAGGATCTCGATGTCGAAATCCTGCGCATCGAGCGCGCGCGCCGCCTGCTCCACCAGCACCGCCAAAAGATTGACGCCGAGGCTCATATTGCCGGATTTGACGATGGTCGCGTGGCGCGCCGCCGCCGCGATCTTCGCATCGTCATCGGCCGAACAGCCGGTCGTGCCGATGACATGGACGATGCGCGCCTGCGCGGCATAGCCGGCGAATTCGACGCTTGCGCCGGGGGCCGTGAAATCGAGCACGCCGTCGGCCTTGGCGAAGGCCGGCAGCGGGTCGTCGGCGATCGGCACATTGATGCTGCCGATGCCGACGAGCTCGCCGGCATCCTTGCCGAGATGCGGTGAACCCGGCCGCTCGACGGCACCGGCAACCCGCGCGCCGGGAATGGAGTGGATGGCGCGGATCAGCGTCTGACCCATCCGGCCGGCGGCGCCCACCACCACCAGGCCCATATCGCCCGTTTCGCTCATGCGCTTCTCCCGACGGTCTTCTTCGCGCGCGTGCGCGGCAGAGGAGTTTGGGTTGTCTTGGCGTCATCGACAAGCCCCAGCCCCTTCTTGCCCTGCACCCGGTGGAAGCGGGCATAGACGCTGTGCGGGTCGGCCATCAGCGAGGCGTGTGTGCCTTCCTCGACCAGCCGTCCCTCTTCCAGCACGATGATGCGGTCGGCATTGACCACGGTCGACAGCCGGTGCGCGATGACGATGGTGGTGCGGCCTTCCATGACATGGGTGAGCGCTTCCTGGACGCGCGCTTCGGCCTCGTTGTCGAGCGCCGACGTAGCCTCGTCGAGCAGCAGGATCGGCGCCTGGCGCACGATGGCGCGGGCGATCGAGACGCGCTGGCGCTGACCGCCGGAAAGCGTCGAGCCGCCTTCGCCGACCGGCGTGTCGTAGCCTTGCGGCTGCTGGCGGATGAACTCGTCGGCGGCGGCCTGTTTCGCCGCCTGCTCGATCTCCGCGTCGGTGGCCGAGAGCCGGCCGTAGCGAATGTTGTCGCGGATCGTGCCTTCGAAGAGATACGGCGCCTGCGAGACATAGGCGATCGATTGGCGCAGCGACCGCTTCGTCACCTTGGAGATGTCCTGGCCGTCCACCTCGATGCTGCCCTTGTCGACGTCGTAGAAGCGCTGCAAGAGCGCCACCAGCGTCGACTTGCCGGCGCCCGAAGCGCCGACGATCGCCGTCACCTTGCCGGCGGCGGCGGTAAAGCTCAGATCCCGCAGCACCGGCATGTCGGCGCTGTAGCCGAACGTCACATTGTTGAAGGTCACTTCGCTGGAAATGATCTTCGCTTCGGCGGCGTCGGGCGCGTCGCTTTGTTTCGGCTCGAGGTCGAGCAGTTCATAGATCATGCGCGCGTTGACCAGCGCGCGCTCCATCGCCACCTGCATGCGCGCCAGCCGCCTCGCCGGATCATAGGCCAGGATCAGCGCGGTGATGAAGGAAAACACCGCGCCCGGCGGCTGGCCGAGAACCAGCGCCCGATAACCGGAATAGGCGATGACGGCGGTCACGGCGAGGCCAGCCAGGATGTCCGAAATCGGCGACAGCCGCTCGGAGACGCGGGCGATCTTGTTGCTGCGCTGCTCGGCCGTGTCGGCCATGATGCCGATGCGGCGCGCCAGCTCGTCCTCCAGGGTGAAGGCCTTGACGATGGCGATGCCTTGTGTGGCCTCCTGCACCGACCCGCTCAGCCGGGAATTGATCAGCACGGATTCCCGGTTAATCTTGCGCACCCGGCGCGTGATGTAGACGACGGCCCAGATCAGCGGCGGCCCGATCAGCAGCGAGCTCAGCGACAACACCGGATCCTGGTAGACCATGAGGCCGACGAGGCCGACCAGGGTCACCGCGTCGCGGGTGATCGAAATCAAAGTCAGCGACAGCAGATCGCGGATGCCGCCGATATTCTCGTCCAGCTGCGCCGCCAAGCGGCCGGAGCGCGTGTCGTTAAAGAAATTGACGCCGAGCCGCATCAGATGGTCGAAGGTGCGCTTCTGGTAGCGGGCGACGAGATTGTTGCCGATCGTGGCCAACGCCACCGCCTGGCCGTAGCCGGCAAAACCGCGCACGAGGAAGGCGCCCATGAAACCGGCGCAGATCCATACCACGGCGTCGCCGCGCCGTTCGTAGAAGATTTCGTTGACCATCGGCGCCATGACCCAGGCCGAGAAGGCAGTCGCGCCCGAAACCAGCAGCGAGCAAACGATGGCGACGACATAGGACCAGCGATGGTCGTGGCCGTTCTCAGCGATGATACGGCGCAGCACCGCCGTGACCTCGCCGGGCCGGGCCTTTAGCTTGTTTGGATTTTGAAATGTCAAATCGGCAGCGCTTCGTGGGTTCTCGTCAAAGGTCAGGGAGCATTTCGGCACCCTCTTATCGCTCCGGCTACGGCTTGCCTATGGCGAAACTTCGTCGCGGTGGCCGATTGCCATCCCGCACCCGGGCGCGCTCATGCCCGCCAGTGCCGTCCGGCGGTCTGAACGCCGAACAGCGACGGAGTTCTGGCATAGGCGGCCAGCCCGAGAAGCGCCGCCAGCGGGTGGGTGATGACATAGACCGGCATCGTGCGCATCAGCGCGCTGTGCGGCGCCTTGTCCTCGAACGCGGCGCGGAAATTGCCGGCTTTCAATGCCGGCACGATTTTTTGCGCGATGCCGCCGGTCAGGAACACGCCGCCGCGGCTCATGAACACCAGCGCGAGATCGCCCGCGGTGCGGCCCAGGCAGGTGACGAACAGTTCCAGCGCTTCCTGTGCCACCGGATCGGATTTGGCGAGCGCGGCCGCCGTAACCTCCGCCGGCGTCGTGAAAGGCGTCGGCTTTGCGTCGGCCCTGGCCACCGCGCGATAGACATTGACCAGTCCGCGGCCGCACAGGATCTGCTCGCCGGAGATGCGACCCTCGAGCTTTTCGATATGCGGAAACACTTCGAAGTCGCGCGGCGTGCGCGGGCCGATATCCATATGCCCGCCCTCGCCCGGCACCGGTATCCAGCGGCGAAGCGCGTAGATCAGCCCCGCGACGCCGAGCCCCGTCCCCGGGCCGAGCACGACCCGGCCGGCATTCGGCTCCGGCGTCCCGCCGCCGATCTTTTCCATATGCTCTTCGCTCAGCGCCACCACCGCCAGCGCCTGCGCCTCGAAATCGTTGAGCACGACGATCTCGCTCAAGCCCAGATTGGCAAACATCTGGTGCGGCTTGACCACCCAGGGGCAGTTGGTCAGCCGGATCTCGTCGCCGTCGACCGGCCCGGCCACCGCCAGCACCGCCGAATGCGGCTGGATCGACGAGCGGTCGAGCACCGCCGCCTGGATCGCCTCGTCGATGGTCTTGAAATTGGCCGTCTGGACGATTTGCGGCTCGGTCGCTTCCGAATTGGCGTCGAGCACGATCGAGAAACGCGCATTGGTGCCGCCGATATCGCCGATCAGGACCGGAAACCGCAGCGCTGTATCGTCTTCGCCAACCATGCTCTTTGTCCCGTTCGTTCCCGCTCCGTCGCTGACTAGCGCATGGTCCTGCAAAGGGAAAGCGGCTTCGGTGCCTATCTCGAGCGTCGGCGCCGCCCCTCACCTGCCTGTCGGCATCCTCTCCCCGTCAGTGACGGGGAGAGGGGCACTGTCGCCAACGGTTTCGCCAATCGCCAGCTTCGCAAGAAGAAAGCCCGCATTGCGGCAGCCAGGCGGATGTGGGGCGCCGCCGGCCTCGACCATCTGGACGCCGTGGCGCGGCCCTCAGTTCCCGGGCCTTGGCCGGGGCACTGGAATGCCGATTTTGGGCGTCGGCGCAAAAGAGCTCGCC
>NZ_RZSF01000250.1:0-10327 GCF_004023325.1 Mesorhizobium sp. M1A.F.Ca.ET.072.01.1.1
GCCGAACAGCCCGGGAATTTCCGGCGCATGCGCCTCATAGGCCATGATGCCTTCGCAGCGCAGGCCCTTCGGTATGGTCAGCGCCCCGATCTCGGCAGGACCGGAAAAGCCGCCGCGATGCAGACCGACATCGACCTCGAAAGCGAAGCGCAGTTCGGTGCCGAACGCGGCGGCGAGCGCACCGTATTCGGACAGGCGCTCCGGCGTGTCGATCAGCCAGCAGACGCGCGACCACCCGCCGGCGTCGCCCCTAGCCAGCGCCGCTTTCGCCGCACCTACCGGCATCGGCTTGCCATAGAGGAGATCGCCCGCGGGAAAGGCGTCGAGCACCGCCTGCATCACCGGCGGATGGAAGGTCATGAAGCGGCCGGTTTCGAGCGACTTGGAGATATGCGAAAGCAGCGGCAGGCAAGGCAGCGACTTGTCGACCAGGCGCACGGCAAGACCCGGCGCCAGCCTCTGCTTCACCAGCGCGATGTTGGCGTCCAGCCGGTCGCGGTCGAGCACCAGGCAGGGCCGGAAGATTTCGGCGGCCTTGAGCGCCTTCGACAGCTCGGCGAAATAGGCGCTCATTGTTGGATGCCGAACAGGCCGGCCATATAGGGCGACACGAAGCGGTTCTCAGGATCGATGTCGCGGCGCACCGCCATTGCGTCATCCCAGCGCGGATAGAGCTTCTTGAAATCCGCCGCCGTCAAGCTGTGCATCTTCCCCCAATGCGGCCGCCCGCCATATTTGCGGAAGATCGGCTCGGCCGCGCGCATGAAGGGCAGCGGATCGTTCGCCGCGTCGTGATGAATGGCGATCGAGCAGGTCAGCCTCTGGTGGAAGGGCGAGAGCCAGAATTCGTCCGGGGCGACCGAACGCACTTCCATCGGGAAATAGACTTCCGGGAAGTGCTTTTCGGTCAGCGCGATGATCTCGGCCAGCGCCTTGGGACCGTCCTCGTAAGGCAGGTGATACTCCATCTCGTTGAATTTGGTGCGACGGTCGCTGGCGTAGACGTTGAGCCAGTCCTGCACATAATCCTCGGCCGGCACCTTCTTGACCGCACCCTTGATCAGCGCCCGGCGGAGCGCCGGCAGCCGGCGCAGCACGGTGCGCAGCTTGCGCAACGTCGCCAGGCCCTCCTCGTCATCCTCGGTCGGCCGCGGCGAAGGCCGAGCGTCGCTGAGATCGCTGGCGATGAACTGCGCATAGCCGGAAAACGGGATGTAATAGAACTCGGCCGAACGGTGGGCGGCCATCATCGTTTCGAAGTCGCGCAGCATATCGCCGATCGGCAACACCCATTTGCGGCGCCGCAGCCGGTAGGTCGGGATGTTGTTCATCGTCACTTCGGTGAGCACGCCGAAAGCGCCGAGCGCGACGCCGGTGGCATGGATCATATCCTGGTCGCCCGCCCGGCTGTATTCGCGCAGCTTGCCTTGTCCGTCGACGAACTGCACCGTCTCGAGCTGCGTATGATAGGCGCCGAGCGTCGGGCCGGAACCATGCGTCGCGGTGCCCAGCGCGCCGCCGATCGCTTGCTTGTCGATGTCGCCCATATTGAGCAGGCCCTGGCCGATGTCCTGCAGGATGTGCATCAGCGCGCCAAGCCTTGTGCCTGCCCTCACGCGTGCCCGATTGGCTGCGGCGTCATGCGAAACCAGCCCTTCGATCTTCGCCAGCGAGATGATGGTGCCGTCGGACTGCACCAGCGGCGTGAAGGAATGGCCGGCGCCGGCGACGCGCAGCGGACCGGGCGCGGAACGCACCAGATCGGCCAGCTCGCCGACATCGGCTGGCGTGGCGATCAGCTTCGGCGCGGCGTTCACGAAACCCGACCAGTTGCTCCAGGCGTTTGCCATGGTCACCTCCCGCTCAGGCTCGAACGCGGCGCCCGGCAACCAACACGAAGACGCCGACCAGCGCCACGCTGGCCAACGCGCTTGCCGCGGCGAATTCCGGCACCGGCCGGAAATTTTGGCCGTCGATCAGCAGCGAGGCGGCGACCGGGCCGATGGCGAGGCCGAAGAGCTGCGCCGCCGGCACGAGCAGTACCGCATTGCGCGTCTCGTCGGCGGTGATCGCCAGCCGGATCTGATAGGGCACGATAAAGAGCAGGATGAAGCCCATCACCAGCGCCACCGACCAGAAGACCGAAAGCCCGGGGCCGGAAGCGAGCAACACCGAGCTGATCGTCGCGACCGCGCCGATGACGGTGATGGCGAAGCGGTAGTCGATGCGCGCTTCGAAGACGGTGGCGGTCATGGCGCCCATGACCTGCGCGGCGAGGCTTGCCGAGACCATCAGGCCGACGGTGCGGCCGTCTATGCCGAACTCGGCGCCGAGCGGCTCCAGAAATGCCCAGACGGCGCCGAAGCACATGAAGTAGCAGAAGATCGACAGCAGCGCCGTGATCGCCGGCACGGTGAGCACATTGGCAAAATGCTCGTCCTTCGGCAGGTCGGCGTAGTCGTCCGGCACGATCCACGCGACGACGAGCGACAGCAGGCAGACAACGCCAAGCGCGACAAAGCCGCCGACCGAGCCCGCGGCAGGCACGGCATAAAGCGCGAGCAGCAGCGCCAGCGCGCATTGCGCCAAGGTCTGCAGCGTGACGAAATAGCCGCCGATGCGCTCGGCCCGGCGCGAGCGGGCGATCAATTCGGTCGCCACGGCGACCAAGCCACCCTCCGCGAGGCCTGCCAGGGTGCGCGCGCCGATCAGCGCATTGGAGCTCATCGTATAGGCGGTCCAGAAATTGGCGAGCGCCAGCAGCACCAAAAGCGCGGCGCTCTTCCAGCGCATGTTGCGCGCCGGCAAGAGCATCGCCACGATCGCCGAGCCGATGGCGATCGCGATCATCTCGGCGGTGGCGACCAGTGCCAGCTCGTCACCGGTGACATGACCTTCGCTGTAGAGCGCGCCGAGCAGCACCGGCTGCAAGCCCAGGATGAGCAGACCGACCGAGCCGATCCAGAGCGCCGCGGCGAGTTGCAGGCCGGTCGGATTGCCGACCAGCCAGTCGACATTTTCCGCATGCGCGGCATCGGTTGCAGTCACGAGGCGCCCTCCCTTGCAGCCCGGTGAAAAAACTGACAAGTTGTCAGTATTCACGAAACTGATACTTGATCAGTTTCCTGTCAACCGAGAATCAACGACTGCCCGCGCGAGATGAGGCAAGCAAGGCAAACGGCGACGGAACCGAGGCGCAGGCCCAAGCAGGAGCGCAGCCGCGAGCGCATCGACGCGATCCTCGCCACGACCATGCGGCTGATCGGCGAGAAGGGCATAGATGCGGTCACGATGAAGGAAGTCGGCGCGCTGGCGGGCGGGCCGATCGCCACGGTCTATCATTATTTTCCAAGCAAGTCGGCGATCCTGGCGATGCTCTACGAGCGTTTCTCGGAGGAGAGCCGGGCTCGCTTCGGCGCGATTATCGCCGATATCCGGGGAGCGGATGACGTGACCGCTGTAGCCGATCGCCTGCTCGACGATTACTACGGCCGTGTCGCGGCGGATCCGGCGATCCAAGATCTGCAGAACGCGATCCAGGCCGACAAGGCGCTGCAGCATCTCGACATCGCCGAGACGCGGCATCAGGCGAAGATGTTCTGCGACCGTGTGGCGCCGATGCTGAAGCCTAAACAGCGCGAGGCGTTCGGGCGCGTGGTGTTCCTGATCTTTCAGCTCGCCGGCGGCGTCGTGCGGCTGGCGCTGACGCAGGACGAGGCGGAAGGCCGGCGCACGATCGAGGATTACCGGTCGATCATCCACGCGCAGTTGCGGCTGTTTTTGTAGGCATGCCCTAACGGTCGTCATCCTCGGGCTTGACCCGAGGATCCATGCCGCGACCTCCGTCATAGAGCGCAACGGCGGAGAATTCTGCAATCGCTGCAACGCCTTAGCGTCACGGCATGGATCCTAGGGTCTGCGCGCGTCGCTTCGCTCCTTGCTCCGCCCTAGGATGACGACCGCTGGATACGATCCCCTCCGCGATTGCCAACTTACCCCGCATCCAGCTTCGGCCCCAGGATCTCCACCAGCCAATCGACAAACACCCTGACCCGTGGCGACAACTGCCGGCTCGGCGGATATAGCACCGAGATCGGCGTGGGCGTCGGCGGAAAATCGGGAAGCACTTCGACCAGCCGCCCTGCCTCGAGGTCGTCCGCATATCGGAGCCTTGGCGCCTGGAACAGCCCGAAACCCAGCCGGACCAGCGCAGCACTCGTGTCCGAATTGGCGACCGTGACCCGCGACGGCAGGACGATCTCGCGAACCTTGCCGTCGACGGTGAATTCCAGCGGCATCACCTGCCTCGTGCGCGACGACACGAAGCCGATCATCATGTGGCCAGCCAAGTCGTCCGGCGTGCGCGGCACGCCGTGGCGTTCGAGATAGGCGGGGCTGGCCACGGTGATTTCGCGCGCGATGCCGAGACGCCGCACGATCATGTCGCTGTCGGGAAGCGTGCCGGCCCGGATGACGCAATCGACGCCTTCACGCACGAGGTCGACGAGGCGGTCGCCTTCGCCGATATGCACGGTCAGGCCCGGATATCGGGCGAGCAGCGCCGGCAGTTCCGGCAGCAGGAAAGTGCGCGCCATGTGGCCGTTGACGTCGACGCTGAGGCGTCCGCGCACCTCATGCGCGCCGAAGCCGCCCTCGGCATCCTCGATGTCGGCGAGGATGCCGATGCAACGCTGGTAATAGGCTTCACCGTCGAGCGTGGTGGTGACGTGGCGCGTGGTGCGGCGAAGCAACTGCACGCCCAACCGCTCCTCCAACTGCTTGATCGCGGCGGTGGCGCTGGAGCGCGGCAAGCCGAGATCGGCGGCGGCCGCCGTGAAGCTGCGCCGTTCCACGACGCGGGTGAAGAGCCGCATGCTGTCGAACCTGTCCATCGCTGATTGTTCGCAAATCCTGAATAGAGTTGGCAGTCCGAGCCAGATTATATCGGTCATCCGCGCGAGTATATGGATCTCCATCGCCAAAAGGAGATTTGCCATGACCACTCGCCCCATTGCCCTCATCACCGGCGGCAGCCGCGGCCTCGGCCGCAACACCGCGCTCAACCTCGCCCGCAAAGGCGTCGACGTCATCCTCACCTACCGCTCGCGCGCCGACGAGGCGAAGGCGGCGATCGCCGAGATCGAGGCCGCCGGCGGCCGCGCCGCGGCACTCGAGCTCGACGCCGGCGCCGTTGCCACCTTCCCGGCTTTCGCCGCTGCATTGAGAAAGACGCTTCAGGGAACCTGGCAGCGCGACCGCTTCGATTATCTCGTCAACAATGCCGGGACCGGCCTGCGCAAGCCGATCGCCGAGACCACGGAAGAGGAATTCGACACGCTGATGAACATCCATCTCAAAGGCGTGTTCTTCCTAACCCAGGCGCTGCTGCCGCTGATCAACGATGGCGGCCGCATCGTCAACGTGTCGAGCGGGCTGGCGCGCTTCTCGGTTCCGGGCTCGGCCGCCTATGCGATGATGAAGGGCGGCATCGAGGTGTTCACGCGCTACCTCGCCAAGGAGCTCAGCCAGCGCCGCATCACCGCCAACACCGTGGCGCCCGGCGCCATCGCCACCGACTTCAACGGCGGCCATGTGCGCGACGACGCCGAGATCAACCGCGTCGTGGCTGGCATGACGGCGCTCGGCCGCGCCGGCGTCGCCGACGATATCGGGCCGATGATCGCCTCGCTGCTGTCGGAGGACAATCGCTGGGTCAACGCCCAGCGCATCGAGGTCTCGGGCGGCATGAATATCTAAGCGTGTTGGCGGATCAACCCTTCGAAGCCGTCGGCAAGATTGGCATTGCCGGCGGCGATGAAGCTCGACAGATTGCGGGCGCGTCCGGGCGTTTTGTTGGCATCGAGCAGCACCGCCCTGCCCTCATGCATGACGAAATCGAACTTTCCGTAGTCGAAGCCGAGCTTGCGCCTTAGCGCGCGAAGCTCGTCCGGTACGGGAACCGCCTCGCGACGGATCGTGTCGTCGCCCTTGACCAGGCTCTGCGGCGAGACATGGCGTGTGCAGCGCTCGCGCTCGCCGCAGAACAGCCAGAAACGAGCGGCAAAGCCATCCGGCTCAGGCTCGGGAATGAATTTTTCCACAATGAGATCCTCGCGTCCGAACAGCTCGGCCGGAACGTCGGCGAGCGAGGCATGGATCTGGTATTGGTCGAAAGATTCGACGCCGGGAAACGGCATCGGCTTGCCGGCGCGCCGCGAGCGCCGATTCAGTTGCTGTTCCGGCGTTCCCCGATGGTTGAGGCTGCTCTTGACGATAACCTGTCCCTTCCAGCAGTCGTCCTTGCCGACGACGGCGCCGCTGATGCGGCGCTTGGAAATGTCGGCGGCGCCGAGATTGAGGCAGAAGGGAAAGGCGCGGGCATACTCGACATAATCGGGCGACGTAACCGTCGCGTCGACATGCAGCACCGCGATATCGGCGGCCGGCTTCGCCGACGTGCCGCTGAGGACCTGCACCGAATGGCCGCGCCTCTTCAGTTCCTCCAGCAGATCGAAGAGCATGTACGGGCTGTCCCGGCGCCATAGCAGCCCGCGCCGGCTTTGGAAGCGGTCGAACTCATGCGTGATGACGGCGATGCGTGCCATTGTTCCCCACTTGGCCTATCAAGCGTCGTCCACTATTCGATCGGATACAACGCGCTACCGGGCTGGGGTTTGCATGACCGAGCATTGGAATGCAATTCGCAAACATTGGCAGTTGCTCGGCTCACCCCTGCGGCCGCCGGCGGAGGTTATCGAAACCTACGATCGCGAGCTCGGCCTTGCCCCGTCGGATGTCGTGATGCTCGGCGTGACACCCGAGCTCGCCGGGCTCGGCGCCACGATGACGGCGGTCGACGAGTCTTCGGACATGATTGCCGGCATCTGGCCGGGCGACACCGATACGCGCAAGGCGGTGCAGGGCGACTGGTTCGATCTGCCGTTCGCCGATGCAAGCGTCGAGGCGCTGATCGGCGACGGATGTCTCTCGGTCATCGGCGCCGCCGGCCTCAGGCGCACCCTATTTGCGTCGATCGCGCGCGCGCTCAAGTCCGACGGCCGCGCCGGCATCAGGCTTTACGCCTCTCCCGCAACGCCGGACGACCCGAAGGATGTCCGCGCTCTGGCACTAAGCGGCGGCGTCTCGACTTTCCATGAGCTCAAATGGCGCGTGGCCATGACCGCGATCGGCGACGCGCCGGATTACACGATCCCGGTCAAAGCCATCCTCGAACACTTCGAAAGGGTGTTTCCCGACCGCGAGGAGCTGTCGGCCCGAACCGGATGGGAACTACCGGTCATCGGAACCATAGACGTCTACCAGAACTCGTCCGCCGTCTATAGTTTTGCGCCGGCGGCCGTCTTGATCGAGGAAGCCGAGATCTTCTTCAAAGACGTCCGATTGGCCTCGACCGGAAGCTACGGGCTCGCCGAGCGGTGTCCGCTGCTGGTGCTGCGTTCGCCCCGACGTTAAAAACGCTGCAAAGCAAGTTTCCCCGGGCTTGCGCGTGCAAGTTGCAGAACGCGATGCAGTAATGCATTCTCAGTCAGACTGAAATCGATCGGCGGAATATAAGGGTGCGAGAATGAGGATACTTGCGGCAATTTTGCCAATGCTGGTGTTCGCTTTGCTCTGTCCGCCTTCTCCAGCCAAAGCCGATGAACCTCCCGCGACTGTTCCCCTGATCAAAGTGGAATATCCATGGAAGCCGGGGAATATTCGCATGCTCTATGTGAATATCGTTTCGGTCGGCGATCGCGCAGTGAACCAGCCTCTGCTGTTCGATACGGGATCGAGCGGAATGACGATTGAGTGCCAATCGGTGCTGCCGGCCGAAATCTGTTCGGACACAGGAATAAAGATCACAAAAGACCAGCAGATAGACGGGATAATGGTGACCACCGAACAGGCGGTCATGAAGTATGGAACTTATGATGAGTACGGCAATGTTGCCTATGCTCGTGTGGCTTTTGGTTCGCCGGACGCCCCGGTCTCCACCATCACCTCAATCCCATTCCTGATCCGCTACAAACAAATCAGACGTAATACCGGAGAAGTCGTTGGGGGCCCGCTTTGGCCCAAGGGCATTTTCGGTATCGCTCCTGTTGGCGGAAACGGACCAGACCGGATCGTCAAGTCCCCCCTCGCTTATGTGAACTTTGGATCCGGCTTGCGCAAGGGCTACTACCTCACTCCGGTAGGCACCAATTGGAAGGCCTGCACGAACAATGACGGCAACTGTCCGCAGGTCGAAGCGCTCCATATCGGCGTGCCGAAAGATGTAAAAAAAGACTTCAGGGTGCAGAGCTGGAAACATGCCGATTGGCGATACGATTTCCCCACGATCAAGGCCTGTATCTCGTGGGGATCCGAGCCGACGTGTCGGCCAACTCTTTATGACACCGGCAACTCAACGATCCAGGTTTCCACCGAGGCGTCGATGCCGTACTCGTCATTGAACACCGGTACAAAGGTCCTGGTAAAAGCCGATGGTCAGGAGGATTGGAATTTCAAAACCACCTACAAGCCTGAAGTAGAGTTCATTCCTGGTCTTCCATTTAACATCGTCGGCATCCGATATTTCGAGAAGAACAGCCTGCTGCTTGATTTTGAAACGCGCCAGATCGGCTTGCGCCTCGGAAACTGAGTTCCGGATTGACAGTACGAGGCCGCGTTCAGCAAGCGGGCTGGATTTTCAAAAGGGCGGCAACATTAGAAAATTTCGCGGCATTGCCCCTCCCCGCGCGCCTTGACTCTCGCATGCCATCAGCCTATCTCAGCGCCACGTTAGCACTCGCCTTAGGTGAGTGCTAACTTATATCCGGCGGCCTCGCCGGATGGAGGAACAGTTCTCACCGTTCTCATTCGAGGAAGACAACATGGCAAAGTCCAAGTTCCGCCCGCTTCATGACCGCGTGGTCGTTCGCCGGGTCGAATCCGAATCCAAGACCGCCGGCGGGATCATCATCCCGGATACGGCGAAGGAGAAGCCGCAGGAAGGCGAGATCATCGCCGTCGGCTCCGGCGCCCGCGACGAAAGCGGCAAGCTCGTGCCGCTGGACGTCAAGGCCGGCGACCGCATCCTGTTCGGCAAGTGGTCGGGCACCGAAGTCAAGCTCAATGGCGAAGACCTTCTGATCATGAAGGAATCCGACATCATGGGCATCATCGGCTGATCATCGGCCTCTCTCTATCAACTGAATTTTCGGGCTCTGTCCGAGTCCCTGTCAGGAGCTTACTATGGCTGCAAAAGACGTAAAATTCTCCCGCGACGCCCGTGAGCGCATGCTGCGCGGCGTCAACATCCTCGCCGACGCGGTGAAGGTCACCCTCGGTCCGAAGGGCCGCAATGTCGTCATCGACAAGTCGTTCGGCGCTCCGCGCATCACCAAGGACGGCGTCACCGTCGCCAAAGAGATCGAGCTCGAAGACAAGTTCGAGAACATGGGCGCGCAGATGGTTCGCGAGGTCGCCTCGAAGACCAACGACATCGCCGGCGACGGCACGACCACCGCGACCGTTCTCGCCCAGGCGATCGTCCAGGAAGGCAACAAGGCCGTTGCCGCCGGCATGAACCCGATGGACCTGAAGCGCGGCATCGACCTCGCCGTCACCGAAGTCGTCACCGCTCTCGGCAAGGCCGCCAAGAAGATCAAGACTTCGGAAGAAGTCGCCCAGGTCGGCACGATCTCGGCCAATGGCGACGAGTCGGTCGGCAAGATGATCGCGGAAGCGATGCAGAAGGTCGGCAACGAAGGCGTCATCACCGTCGAGGAAGCCAAGACCGCCGAGACCGAGCTGGAAGTCGTCGAAGGCATGCAGTTCGACCGCGGCTATCTCTCGCCCTACTTCGTCACCAACGCCGACAAGATGGTCGCCGATCTGGAAGACGCCTACATCCTGCTGCACGAGAAGAAGCTCTCCAACCTGCAGGCCATGCTGCCGGTCCTGGAAGCGGTCGTTCAGACCTCGAAGCCGCTGCTCATCATCTCGGAAGACGTCGAAGGCGAGGCTCTGGCCACGCTGGTCGTCAACAAGCTGCGCGGCGGCCTGAAGATCGCCGCCGTCAAGGCTCCGGGCTTCGGCGACCGCCGCAAGGCCATGCTCGAAGACATCGCTATCCTGACCGGTGGCCAGGTCATCTCGGAAGACCTCGGCATCAAGCTCGAGAATGTCGGCCTCAACATGCTCGGCCGCGCTAAGAAGGTGTCGATCTCCAAGGAGAACACCACCATCGTCGACGGCGCCGGCAAGAAGGCCGAGATCCAGGGCCGCGTCGCCCAGATCAAGCAGCAGATCGAGGAGACCACCTCGGACTACGACAAGG
>NZ_RZSF01000251.1:0-10322 GCF_004023325.1 Mesorhizobium sp. M1A.F.Ca.ET.072.01.1.1
TGCCACCGCGCCGCTCCATACCGGGAAGTTTTCCTTGAGGCTCCAGGCCGGTTTCTCTGCGGCAATGTCCCAGGCAGTGAAGGCGCCGCGATTGCCGCCGGGGCCTGGGATCATTCGCACGTTCATTCCGACATAGGGCGTGCCGGCGATGTAGTTCACCTCGACGCCTTCCTCGTCCATGCACAGATTGTTGTGCGGGATATAGAGCAGGCCCGTCTTCGGCGAGAAGGCCGAAGGCTGCCAGTCCTTGAGCCCCGAGGCGGTCGGGCAGATGTCGCGGACAACCTTGCCGGTTCCGGTCTTCTTGTCCGGGTTTTCCATCAACCTGCCGGTCTTGAGGTCCACACCCTTGCTGGAGTTGACGGGGCCATAGGGTTTTGCGGACAGGACCTCGCCGGTGTTGCGATCAAGGACGTAGAGATAGCCGTTGCGCTCCGGCCGGACCAGCACCTTGCGCGACTTGCCCTGCCAGTTCATGTCGAGCAGGATTTGCTCATTGATGCCGTCATAATCGTGGAGATCGTGCGGGGTCCACTGATAGAACCATTTCGCCGCTCCGGTATCGGGATCGCGGGCAAAAATGCCCGATGTCCATTTATTGTCGCCGGGACGCAGATCCGGATTCCAGGGCCCCGGATTGCCGGTGCCGTGGAAGATCAGATTGAGATCGGGGTCATAGGAGATCCAGCCCCACATATTGCCGCCGCCGATTTTCCAGGCCTCGGGCGGCCATGTCGTCACACCAAGGTCCTTGCCCTTGTCCATGTCGTAATGCGGCTTGAAATCCGGGCCGATCAGCACCTCCTTGTCGGGACCCGTACTGTAAGCCGTCCAGACGACATGGCCATCGCCAGCGTCGAGCGCCTTGACCCAGCCGCGTACGCCCATCTCGCCGCCCGAATTGCCGACGAGCACTTTGCCCTTCACCACCAGCGGCGCCATGGTGAGGGTCTCGCCGACATTGATGTTGCCGACATGGGTGTTCCAGATCGGCTGGCCGGAGTTCGCATCGAGCGCGATCGTGTGGCCGTCCAGCGTGTTGAAGAAGACGCGCCCGTCGGCGAAGGCGGCGCCGCGATTGACGACGTCGCAGCACGCCACCCCTTGTGCCGCGGGCTCGGGATTGGGTTCGTATTTCCACTTGATCGGTGCGCCAGGTTTGGAGAGGTCGAGCGCGTAGACGATGTTGGGAAAGGGCGTCACGATATACATCGTGCTGCCGACCACCAGCGGTGCCGCTTCCTGGCCCTTGTTCACGCCGGTCGAGAAGGTGAAGGCGACCTGCAGGTTCTTGACGTTGCCTGCATTGATTTCCGCGAGCTCGCTATAGCGGGTCGAGGCGTAGTTCTTGGCTGGCATCGTCCATTGGCCGTCGTCGGGCGGGGCGGCGGAGGCCGGCGGCGAGATCGCAGGCGTCGAGGGCGACTCCGAGGCGGCCATCAGAACTGGGAGACAGGCCAGCATCATCGCCCCAACAATGCTTAATCCCGCATATTGCCGCGCAGCCCGGGTGAGGCGAGCGCGTCCGGACTGCGCACACCTCGCCGTCAGCTGTCGCGCTGCCTTCATTTCGGGACCGAGCCTCCGACGCTGGCGCCCAGTTCCGCCGCTATGTCGGCCTCGCGCCCGGCGCAAAGCGGATGACCCCAGCCGGATGCGCTTTTGCCGCCTGGGTCGAGGTCATAGATGATGGCGTCCTTGCGATTGGGATTGACGCCTGCCGGAACCTTGTCGAGGCCGAGCGCTGCGCGGACGCGCCAGGCGACGTTGTGGTCGGCGCAGGAGGAATCGCCGCTGACCCCGAGGCCGCCGACGATCGCCTTGCCGTCGTACAGGGCCAGGCCTCCGCCGAACACCACCACGCCTCCGATGGGTTTGCCGATCAGCGGGTCATTGGGGCTGCCGAACGTCTTGGCGTCGCCGGCGTAAGCCGCCGCCTGATTGACGGGGTTGGTGGCCTGCAGGCCGAACAGCGGCCCGCCTGGTTGCACCCCGGCATAAAGATTGGCGGTCGACAGGGCCATATTCGCGAGGCTGAGCCCGTTGGCCGTGTTGGCCTTCTCCGCCGCGACCAGCCGGCTGCCGGGCCATTGCGCGTCCACGGTAGGGCCGCTGAAGGCGACGGCGCAGACCGTACCGTCACGGGCAACGATCGCGGCCCATTCATTGGTCTCGAAGCCGCCATTTGCCGGCCCGCCACTCGCCTTGACATTGGCCTTCAAGGCCGACAGCAGCTTGTCGTGATCGGTCGGGCAGGGCGCTTGCGCCCAAGCGGGATTGTGTGGCAGCACCGCGATGGCCAAGAGTAGGAGGCCAAGAGCGGCCGACGGACACTGGCGGAAATGCATGGCGCTTCGGAACACCTTGTTCAACGCGGACAACAAGGGAAAACAGAAATCTGGCGGCAGAAACTCCAGTCTCGCCGTTCTGCAAGCTGATCCTGCTCTTGCTGCGCGAAACCGAACGGACAACGAGCCCCTTTGTTCCTGCTGCCCAGAAAGGGACTGCAAGAATTGCGTGTGGCAGGTGCATCCATATCGAAGTCCGGCCCAACAGCACCAAGGACCTGGCGGTGCCATCGTCGCTCCTGGGAGGCGGCCAGCGTTCCTCGATCGCTGCAGCCGTCAACAGCAGGAGGTACGCGGCTGCTTGGTCTTGCGACATGTGCAGTAGAGGAACTAGCTGTGCCGCCCTGCGTTGGACGGGCAATGGAGCAGCTTCGTTCAGATTTCGCGCCGATCGCACAGCCCGGTTACTGGCTGGCCCTGCTGCTTTTGTTGCTTCCCTATGGGGTCGGCGTGTTCTTCCTCATCAGGACGTGCCACTGCCTGTGACTTGATCCGCTGCCTCGGCGGCGTCGAGCTCGAGGCAAGGCGCGCTCGCGCAAATCCCGGTCTGGATCGCCCAGCTGACGAACACTTTCCTGGCCGCCGCGACCGGCCCGCGGCCATCATATGCCGCGCAGCAAGCGTCGCTGGCCAAACCGTGCAGGCGGCACCGCTTCTCGAACGGCCACTCCTCCAGGAATTCGATGGCGTCCATCGCGCAACGGATTTTCCTCACGCCAAATGGCACGTCATCAACAAGGACAGGTTCAGCGAACACATCAGTGCTCATTGCGCCTGGTTCTGCCGCGCCGTGGTCGTGACCATAGTTGTCGCTTTGCCGAGAAATCAAAGCACCCCCAACGGGCTCCCCGAAGACATTTGGGCCCATGACCTTCCTCCGCTTGATGCGCCAATCGCCGGCAGGCCAAACAGATGCTCAGCAAGGTATTGGGCATGTGCCGGCGGCGCTGAGGTGAAATATTGGAAGCGCGATTTTCGGCGTCAAGAGCCGCCCCGTGGCGGCCGACCCTGGCTCACCTGGGGTGGGTTGGCAAACCGGCCGATCTGGGTGACGGGCGGCCGAAGAGACAAGCAGCGGCTGGTGTTTTGCGTTCGGCTCCATGGGCTGACTAGAGCTGCGCGTGGAGCGTGCTGGCCAGCCAATCGGTGAACTTTTCGCGCATGGGACGCGATCTCCATTCGGCAAGGCTGATCTGCCTCGAGCGCTTCAGATCTTCGTTGAACAAGTCGATCTGCGTTCGTGCGAATTCCTTGCCATAGACGTTGAGCGTGGCCTCATCGTTCAAACGCAAAGACCGCTGGTCCAGGTTGGTGGAACCGAAGCTCGCCCAGACGTCGTCCACGATCAGCAGTTTGGGGTGATACATCGTGGGCTGAAACTCGTAGATCCGCACCCCGGCCTCGAGCAATTTGCCCCAGAAATAGCGCGAAGCTTTGCGGACGATCGGAACATCCGTCAGGGAATTGGGAACGATCACATCGACGGCGACGCCTCTTTTTCTGGCGTCCAATATCTGCTGCAGGGCGATGTCGTCCGGGACGAAATAGGCCATGCCGATGCGCAGGTGGTCTTTGGCCGCGGCTATGGCGGCCAGCATCATCAGCTCCATGTTTTCGGAGCCGTTCGGCTGCGAAGAAAGGATCAGCTGGGCACGGAGCGCACCCGCGGCTTCGGGCGGCAGGTAGAAGTTCTCGCCCTGCAACGTCTCGCCCACTGTTTCCAGCCAGTTCTCGGCGAAGGCCGCCTGGAACCCGGGCACAGCAGGCCCTTCGATCTGGTAGTGCGTGTCGCGCCACTCATTGGGGTTGCGCGCATCTCCCAGCCAGTTGTCCGCGATGCCGACCCCGCCTGTGAAGGCGACCCGCCCGTCCACAATGAGCAGCTTGCGATGCGTTCGGTTGTTGACGCGGTCGAGCGTGTACCAGTGGATCGGCCGATAGCGCTCGAACCGAACGCCAGCACTCGTCATGATTTGGATCAGCTTCTCATCGAAGGGAAGACTGCCAAGCCAATCGACGAGCACGCGCACTTCGACACCCTCTCGGGCTTTCGCAGCCAAAGACGTGGCGAACTCGTAGCCGACCGAGCCCGACCAATAGATGTAGGTTTCCATGTTGATGGTCTTTCGGGCCGAACGGATCGCTTGCAGCATGGCGGGAAAAATCTCGTCGCCGTTGACGAGGGTCTGCACGGCGTTCGCCTCGAACATCTGCCCCTGCGAATAGCTGCTCATGCTCCTTGCGAATTGCGGATCTGCCGCATCGAAACGGTGCGGCACGATGGTGCGGATGACACGGGTCTCGGGGATCAAGTTGATCGCGAGCAGCGTGACCAGACTGGCGACAAGCGCGACGGCCAAATACTTGAGGCTGCTGAGCAGCCTCCGCCGGTTCCGACCAGATCTCACCTTTCACGCGCCCGCTGGAGGCGCCAGGGTGGCCGCCCCATACCAATTCAGACTTTGCCGATCGAAAACGACACACAGTGCTGCGTAGGCCAGCAGCACCAGGAATGCGGCGGGACGGTACGCTAAAGTGCCGATTGAGGTGAGGAAACTCGTTATCGGGTGATTTGCCATGCTCAAGAACTGTTGATCCTGACGCAGGTTCCAGTCTTGAGCCGGGAGTCTGAAGTGCAAGCCTGAAGCTATAACAACTTTCGACCAACGCCTGCATCCTTCGCAGGCAATCGGCGTTGAAGAAGGATCCTAGAGGGCGGGTTTAGACATGGACACGAAGCCAACTGACGCTGACACGGTTTCCGCTCAGGAACCGGATATCATCGTGAACAAGACCGCGCATTTCGTCGGGGAATGGATCGACGAGCACAAGGCGGAAGCCGCAGCTGCAATCCCGGCCGAAATCGCCGCCGAGAAGCTCGCCGAACAATGCATCGCCGATGCCGAAGGCCTGGGAATACTGGCTGAGGATATAGGCGACGAAGTCGGCGATCTCAAGCAATACATCGCGGAAACAGTGCTCGGAGACGAAACTTCCAGCAACGGCAAGATTGAGAGCCCGCCCGATCCGCTCCCGGCGGCGCCGAAAGGAGAAACCAATGCCGAAGTTCCGTTTTGAGTTCATCGAAAGTACGGCGCAGCCGGCCATCCAGGTCGACATGGAAAATTTGGATGCCGCCAAGGCCGAGGCGAAACGCGCGGCTAAGGAGGCGATGCTCGATGGGATTGTCGAAGGCGTCGACCCGACATCGTGGGTTACGAGAATCTACGACGAAGCGGGGTATCTGGTCGCCACGATCGGATTCCAGGACCTTGTGGCCGCGCCCCAAGCTGTCGGACAAGCCCACGAACAGACCGATGAGCCCGGCGTGATACGCTCGGGCTGATGCCGCTCCTGGGCAGGCCATCGGAACCTCAGTCGAGCTTTCCAGGCCAGGTCAGCTCGATCCACGCCGGGGCATGATCGCTTGGCCTTTCCAAAGCTCTTACCGCAGCATCGACGCCCGCCCCTCGCAGCCGGTTTGAAAGTGCCGGACTGATCAGGAGATGGTCCATTCGCAGGCCGGAGCTCCGGTCATAACCGCCCCGGTAGGAGAAGTTCCAGTAGGTGTAGACCCCCTTCTCGGGATGGATCTGCCGAACCGCATCCGTCCAGCCCATCTTCAGCAAATCGGCGTAAGCGTCACGACTCTGCGGGAAAAACACTGCATCGCCCAACCAGCGCGCCGGCACCACCGCATCAATCGGGGTTGGCACCACGTTGTAATCGCCGCACAGGACCGTTTCCTCTTTAAGCAAGGTCTGGGAATAGCTGATCAAACGCTGGAACCACGCCAGCTTGTAATCGAATTTAGGTCCAGGCGCGGGATTGCCGTTCGGCAGATAGATGCAGCCGATCACCAGCCCATCCACCTCGGCCTCGATGTAGCGGCTGTGCGTATCGTCCGGGTCGCCTGGCAGTCCGCGCCTGCGCTCCTGCGGCTGTTTCCCACGGGCCAGAATCGCTACGCCGTTGTAAGATTTCTGCCCATGCCAGACGGCGCAGTAACCAGCCTGCCGGATCGCCTCGGCAGGGAACTTCTCATCGGATGTCTTGAGCTCCTGCAGGCAGACGATGTCATAGCCGGTTTCGCCAAGCCATTTCAGGAGGACCGGCAATCGCCCATTGACGCCATTTACGTTGAAAGTAGCGATCCTGGTCATCCGGTTATCTTGGCCGATGATCTCTCCGGGCAGTCACCCCGATACTTGGTTTGGAATACTAGCTGTCTTTCTTGTAGGATTTGGCGGCCTCATCGATCTTGCGCCAATCGTTTCCGTGGCGCCGCACCAGCTCCCGCGCCTGGGCCGGCGAGATGTTTTGCGTTTCCACGATATGGTTCACTTCCGTTTCTTCGCCTTTCAGCGGGCGCGAACGTGGCCTTCTGGGCCGGCTCGCCGCTGTTTCATCTGCATCACGTCGTCTCGCCATGGGCTGACCTCTCCTGATCCGGATTAACCGTCGAATGCCGGGAAGGTTTCCGCTCGCGGTTCCTCGAGCAGTTCGGCTTGTCTCGGCTGTGTGGCTTGAACCCAAAGAACTTGCGCGGCGTTCCTTGCGAGCAGAGCTAGCAAGCGCAATCCGATGGAAAAATCCGAAGCCCATTTTGAACCGCAGAAGCCTCGTGGTGCCGAAGCGCGCTTCCCGTACGATCGAGCGGCAGTTGAGCGGTTCCAGCTTGCGTTTCCGCGCGCGAGGTGGAGCGACGAGCGCCGGAGCTGGTTCGTGCCCGGAAAAACGGCGGCGCGGCGGATCGAGCGCTGGCTGGCGCAGGAGACGGCGGCTCGCGCAGTCCATGACGACAGTAAGGGGCGGGATGCCTTCGCCTTCGATCCACTGTCGAGCCACTATCTGGAAGTCGCGGACGACCTGCGCATTCGCACGCCTTATTCGAAGACCGTGGTGGAGGAACTGCGAGCGGTTCCATGGGCGAGTTGGGACGACGAACTGCGGGTCTGGCGGGTGCCTTTTCGCGCTTATGAGGAGCTGCGGCGCCGTTGGCCAAGCATCGAAAGAGCCGCCCAGCGCGCCGAGCCGGAGGAGAGGAAACGCCGACGGGAGGCTGGTAAACACTCCGATGAGCACAAGGCCGCCAGGCTGCGCCATGCCGAACGCAGGCGCCGGCGCTATCCGGTTCCAGCCGAAGACCTGCCTCCGCTCGGTCGCGCCGTGGCGACGGTGCAATATGACGTTGTTGTCTTCACCGGGATTTCAGGCGAGCTCGCCGACCCCTCTGACCTGGCGCCGTTCTACCCACAGTCGATGGAGACCGGCTTCGGCGCCGTTTGGGCGAGGTGGCGGCCGCCGACCTTGGCTGAACTGATCAAGACATGGCCGGCGCGGCGTCCTGCCGGATCAGCGGAACGATCGAGAGGGTGGTGGCAGCCGACGCTTGGTGAACTCAGAATCGCTCGCCGAAAGGCGAAAAGCCTGGAGCGGAGAAAACGTTCGCGACGTGCCGATTGATATTCTTGGGTCTATGATGGCTGTCACATGACAAGCGAGACGGGCCGCCGCCAAGGCTCGCGTACCCGATTTTCATCTTGAGAACTCTTTGATTGCTGGAATGTCGCAGACCGAAAAGGAATTTCGGGTGCGATTTCAGCCACGCGGGACCGGCATCACCGCAGCCAAGCACGCGAGCTCATTGACTTGATCGGCATCGACGCAGCTTCGCGTCTTCGGCAGGCGCGCCTTCTCAAGAAGACGTAACCGCTCAGGCGCGATTTTCATCACGGCCTCATTTGTTAGCGCGCGGCTTGCCGGAGAGGCGTATCACCCCTTTGTCGTTCGTACCGAGTAGTGAGGCAAGCGGACGCTTGAAAGCGGTATCGTGCTTTCGCCCCTGGCCAGGAGGCACGCATGTCCCTGCATGGTGTTTTGGATTCCACCCAACTTGAAATCCTCTCAAAAGCTGTCCATCGCTATTGTTCAAGGCATGGACTTGAGAGCGAGGAAGACCGCCAGTTGGTCGCCATGAGGGCCATGAGCCTTTTCGGCCAGGGCACAACTGACCTTGACCGGCTGTCCGCGAGACTGGAAAAGCTCGGCGAACCTGGGCACGGCTAAACCGGCTGGCAAGCGTGCGGCCGTAACAGCCCGAGCGCAGCGCTCCCAATCCCGCCAAATTGCGCCATCGGTAGCAAAAAGATCGCCAACCCCAACTGCTTGCTGCAGCGTAGAAGCTTCGGCGAAAGAGAATGTGGGAGAAGAGGGGGATGGTGCCCAGAGGCGGATTCGAACCACCGACACGCGGATTTTCAGTCCGCTGCTCTACCAACTGAGCTATCTGGGCCTGCGCCGGCTAACGGGATCGTCCGCCGGGTTTCACGGAAGCGCCGGGTGGCGCCCCCCTCGAAAGCGCGTGGTTATAGCACGGGAATTCGCCCTGTCCAGCGCTTAGGTGTTGATAAAGAAAAATCGCCGGGAAACGGCGTATTGCTACGGGCCTTCACTGCCCGTCTGTGGACGAAGGGCCTTGCTTGGGGCCTCCGTCTTCTTCCTCTGCGTCGTCGCGGCCGGGAATGACGTAGGCGCCTTTCAGCCAGCGATTGAGGTCGATGTCCTTGCAGCGTGTCGAGCAGAACGGATAGTGCTCCCGCACCGAAGGCTTGCCGCATTCGGGGCAGGGGCGCTTCGGCCTCAGCGGCGTGACCTTTTCGTCCGGGCTCATGGCCGCGCGACGTGCCAGTTCTTGTGCGGCTTGAAGCCCTCGCCGGACAGCAGTGCGATACTCTCGTAGAGCGGCAGGCCGACCACATTGGTGTAGGAGCCGACCAGCTTGACGACGAAGGAGCCGGCGAGGCCCTGCACGGCATAGCCGCCGGCCTTGCCGCGCCATTCGCCCGACGCGACATAGGCGTCGATCTCCTCGCGCGGCAGTCGCTTGAAGCGCACCCTGGTCTCCACCAGCCGCTGCCTGAGCTTGCCGCCCGGCGTGATCAGGCAGATGCCGGAATAGACCCGGTGCGAGCGGCCGGAAAGCAGGCCGAGGCAGTTCACCGCGTCGTCGATCGTCTCGGCCTTGGGCAGGATGCGCCGTCCCACCGCCACCACCGTGTCGGCGGCCAGGATGAAGGCCGGCGCAAAGTCTTCCTCGCTCTTCAGCGAGGCGAACGCCTTCTCGGCTTTGTCCTTGGAAAGGCGCTTCGCCAGCGAGCGCGGATGCTCGGCGCGCAGCGGCGTCTCGTCGACATCGGCGGGCAGCACGCGGTCCGGCTCGATGCCGGCCTGCTGCAATAGCTCGATGCGACGCGGCGAACCCGAGGCAAGCACGAGCTTCTGCAGGATGCTCATCGCGGTTCGCGCCGAATTGTTACTTGAAGCGGTAAGTGATGCGGCCCTTGGTCAGGTCGTAAGGCGTCATTTCGACCAGGACCTTGTCGCCGGTCAGCACGCGGATGCGGTTCTTGCGCATGCGGCCGGCCGTGTGGGCGATGATTTCGTGCTCGTTTTCGAGCTTCACCCGGAACATCGCGTTGGGCAGCAGTTCCGTGACCACGCCCGGAAATTCGAGGACTTCTTCCTTCGGCATTCGATACCTTTGCTTGGATGGCGGTTCCGGGGCCTAGAGCATGATGCCGAAAAGTGTGAAGCGGTTTTCGGACGACATCATGCTCTACTCTTGATCTGGAGCCGGACGATTTCAGGTCGAACAGACCTGAATTCGTCCGACTCCAGCCGGAATTTGCGGCGGAACCTATATGATAATCGCCCGCTTGTGAACATGCTTAATCCGTCGCGTTTTTTGCTTCCGGAAGCAAGAAACGCCGGCTTATGCGCGTCTTCAGCCGCTCTCGCACATCGCGATAGGCGGCCATGATATGCTCGCGCGTGCCGCCGGTGTCGGTCGGGTCCGGCATCGGCCAGTACTCGACCTTGACGGCGAGCGAGCGGGTAAGCTCGAGCGCGGCGTGATGCGCTTCCGGCGCCAGCGTCACAATCAGGTCGAAATAGTCGTCTTCCAGCTCGTCC
>NZ_RZSF01000252.1:0-10319 GCF_004023325.1 Mesorhizobium sp. M1A.F.Ca.ET.072.01.1.1
TCCTAGGCGCGGTGCTCGACATATCCCGGCTCGACGCCGGCGCGTTGAAGCCCGAGGACACCGCCTTCAGCCTCGGCGGGCTGCTTGGCCAGATCGGCAACGATTTTCGCCCGCTCGCCGCCGAAAAGAAGCTCGGCCTGAAAATCATGCCGTCGTCGCTCGGCGTGATGACCGACCGCAATTTGCTTCGCCGGCTGATCCAGAACCTCGTTTCCAATGCGATCAAATACACGCGCGAAGGCCGCATATTGGTCGGGGTGAGAAGGCGCGGCGAGCTGGCCGAGATCCAGGTGATCGACACCGGCATCGGCATTGCCGCCGACAAGCTGAACACCGTCTTCCACGAATTCACCCGGTTGGACGAGGGCGCTCGCGAGGCCGAAGGCCTTGGCCTTGGCCTTTCCATCGTCGACCGCATCGCCAGGGTTCTCAGGCTCGAAATCCGCATCTTCTCCAATCCCGGCAAGGGCACGCGTTTTTCCGTCATCCTGCCGGTCGCCGCGATCGCGGCGCCGCCGCGCGAGACGGGAAAGGCGCCCGCGCGCGCGCCATCCTCACTTGCCGGACTCAATGTGCTGTGCATCGACAATGACGCGCGAATCCTCGACGGCATGCGACTGCTGCTCGAAGGCTGGGGCTGCAGCGTCGAGACCGCTTCGGGATCGCAGGATCTGATGCACCCGGGTGCGGCAAGGCCGGATGTGGTGCTCGCCGACTATCATCTCGACGGCGGCACCGGGCTCGACGCCATCGCCAGGCTGCGCGCCGCCTACGGCAAGGACCTGCCCTGCGTGCTGGTCACCGCAGACCGCTCCAGCGAGGTGCGCACTGCTGCTGGTCTGCTCGATGTGCCGGTGATCAACAAGCCGCTGAAGCCTGCCGTGCTGCGCTCGATGATGGCGCGCGTCAGGGCGCTGGCGCCCGCGGCGGAATGATCAGCTCACCGGCTGCAGCGGGTCGCCGCCGATCTTGGAAAGCTGGATGACCGCCTGGGTGCGGCTGTCGACGCCGAGCTTCTGCAATATAGCCGAGACATGCGCCTTGATGGTGGCTTCGGAGACGCCGAGCTCATAGGCGATCTGCTTGTTGAGCAGGCCTTCGGCCAACATGCCGAGCACCCTCGTCTGCTGCGGCGTCAGCGCCTGCAGGCGCTTGATCAGATCGGAAATCTCCGGGTCGCGCTCGACGCCGAGCTCGATGCCGGCGGGTGCTGCGATATCGCCGGCAAGCACAGTCAGGACGGCGCTGCGTATCTCCTCCATGCTTGCCGATTTGGAGATGAAGCCGGACGCGCCGAGATCGAGCGCGCGGCGGATGGTGGCTGGATCGTCATGAGCCGACACCACCACCAGCGGCACCGAGGCATGGATGCCGCGCAGCGAGATCAGTCCGGACAGGCCGCTGGCGCCGGGCATCGACAGGTCGAGCAGCACCATGTCGATGTCTTCATTGGCGACGACCAGCGCCTTGGCGCTTTCGAAATCGCCGGCCTCATGGATGGCGGCAACGTCGCCTATGCCGGCCAGCGCTTCCTTTAGCGCGCCGCGAAACAGCGGATGGTCGTCGGCAATGACGAAAGTGTGGCCCGACGGCAAATACTCCTCCCCGTCCCATTTGCTGATTTATGTGCTTTCTTACGGGATCGGAACGATTATGCGGCGGCGCGGCGCGTTTTCAAGCAGCAAAGGCCGCGCGCGCGGGCTTTTTCCCGGGAGCTCAGGTCTTTTGCGGGCTGGGCTTCGTGCCACCGTCGCCTTCTTGCCTGTCGATGTCCTTGACGATATCCATGAAGCTGCGGAAGAAGCGCTCCATGTAGCTCATCGTCTTGTTGAAATCCTCCTCGTTCGGCAGTTGGGACTCCAGCCGGGCCGAGAGCGAGTTCTCAAGCTTCGCGACGCGCTCGTCGAGTGCCTTCACCGTGCTCTGCAGCCGGTCGATCTCGTCCTGGAAGGCGGAGCGCTCGTCGGCGGCCAACTTGCAGACGAGCTGGCCGGAGCGCTCCTCGCAGATCGACATGGCGCCGGTCTGGGTGTCCATGCGGACATAGCCGTTTGCGGACTTTTCGAGCCGATAGCGGTCCGTCTCCTCGGAATAGGCCGATGCGGCGACCAGCGAGCAAAGCGCCGCCGGGATTAGAATGTGCTGCAGACGCATGTTATCCTCCATGAGCCGTTGTGCGAACAATATCACAGGTTTGCGCCTGAAATGGGGAAGAGTTCGCAAGCACCCTTTCCCCCATGGATCGTTCGGACTATAGCGCGCCAATGTCTCAGTTTATCTACAAGATCGCGCCTGAAGCCATGTGGCGCGAAGCGGAACGGAACGGCCGCTTCACCGGGGCGCCGATCGACATCGCCGACGGCTTCATCCATTTCTCCACCGCTGCCCAGGTGCGCGAGACGGCGGCCAAGCATTTCGCCGGCCAGGCGGACCTGCTTCTCATCGCTGTCGACGCGGCAAAGCTGGGCAACGCGCTGAAATACGAGGTGTCGCGCGGCGGCGCCCTGTTCCCGCATCTCTACGCCGCGCTCGCCCTCGACGCCGTGCTCTGGGTGAAGCCGTTGCCGCTCGGCGCCGACGGCCACGAATTCCCGCCGCTGGAGGACGAATGAGCGTGCTCGACCGGATCGGCCAAAAGCTGCTTTTCTCGTTCGACCCGGAAACGGCGCATGGCCTGTCGATCGCGGCTTTGCGCTGCGGCCTGCCGGCCGCCTCGCCTCCCCCGCGCGACGAGCGGCTCGAGGTCAGCGTCTGCGGGCTCGATTTTCCGAACCCGCTCGGCATGGCGGCCGGCTACGACAAGAACGCCGAAGTGCCGGACGCGCTGCTTGGGCTTGGCTTCGGCTTCGCCGAGGTCGGCACCATCACGCCGCTGCCGCAATCGGGCAATCCCCGGCCGCGCATCTTCCGGCTGACCGCGGACGAAGCGGTGATTAACCGGCTCGGCTTCAACAATGAAGGGCATGCGGCCGCCGAAAGACGGCTTGGCGCGCGCAAAGGGCGGCCGGGTATTGTCGGCGTCAACATCGGCGCCAACAAGGACAGCGCCGACCGCATTGCCGACTATGAGCGCGGCGTCGCCCGCTTCGCGGCTCATGCCAGTTATCTGACGGTCAACATCTCCTCGCCCAACACGCCGGGCCTGCGCAACATGCAGGCGCGCGAGCAACTGGGCGAACTCCTGTCGCGCGTGATTGCTGAACGCGCCAAGGCTTCGGCGCAGCCGCCCATCTTCCTCAAGATCGCGCCGGACCTCGTCGAAGCGGAACTGGAAGACATCGCCGCCGAAGTCATCGAGAAAAGGATCGACGGGGTCATCGTCTCCAACACGACGCTTGCCCGGGTCGGGTTGCGCAGCGCAAGTCTGGCCGGCGAAGCCGGCGGGCTGTCAGGCAAGCCGCTTTTCGAGCGCTCGACGGCGGTACTCGCCCGGATGCGCAAGCTGCTCGGCCCACAAGTGACGATCGTCGGGGTCGGCGGCGTCGATTCGGCGGAAACCGCGCTGGAGAAGATCCGCGCCGGCGCCGATCTCGTCCAGCTCTATACCGGCATGATCTATGCCGGCCCGGCGCTGCCTGGCCGCATCGTTGCCGGCATGGCGCGGTTTGTGGAGCGCGAGCGGCTTGGCTCGATCCAGGATTTGCGCGACTCGGCTTGCGAGCGCTGGGCTTCAAAGCCGATCAGCTGAACGCCGTGCGCATCCTGAGCCTCAGCACCGCAAGCAGGCTGAAACCCCGCACCAGCAAAAAGACGTGCAGTGCGGCCCATAGGCCGTTGTTGCCGAAGGCGGGCGCCAGCGTGATCAGCGCCGCGGCGAAGGCCAGGAAGGACAGGAGCATCATGTTGCGCATGTCGCGCGACCAGGTGGCGCCGATGAAGACGCCGTCCATCTGGAAGGCAAGCACGCCGCTCAGCGCGGTGAAGGCGGCCCAGGGCAGATAAATGTCGGCGACCGCGCGGACCTCCGGAGCGGTCGTCACCATCGCCACCAGCTGTGCGCCCGCCGTCAGCAGGGTAAGACTGGCGACCGCCGCCAGGCCAAAGCCCCAGATCAGCGTCAGCCGTACGGCTTGCCGGAAAGGGGCGGCCGCATGCGCGCCGATGGCGCGGCCGGCCAATTGCTCGGCCGCGGTGGCGAAGCCGTCCAGGAAATAGCCGGCGACGAGGAAGAAGTTCATCAGCACGGCATTGGCGGCGAGCGTCACCGTGCCGAACTGGGCGCCCTGCCTAGTGAACAGCGCGAAGGCGGCAAGCAGCGAGAAGGAGCGGATCATGATATCGCGGTTGAGCGACAGCATGCGCCGGTAGGCCGGCAGGTCGAGGATGCGCCGGCGCGACGGCCGCTCCAGCTTGCGGAACCGCCTCAGCACGATGGCAAGGCCGAGCAGCATGGCCAGGAACTCGCCGGTGACGGTCGCCCAGGCAACGCCCGCCACGCCCCAGCCGAGCTCGAGGCCGAGCAGGAAGCAGAGCAGGATGTTGATGCCGTTGAGCACGGCCTGCAGCATCAGCCCTATCCCGCCCTCGCCACGCCCCAGCACGTAGCCCAAGATGGCGTAGTTGATGAGCGAGAAGGGCGCGGCAATGAGCCTGATGCGGATATAGACCGACATCGCCGCGCTGACACGCGGCTCGGCGCCCATGAACCACTGGCCGCCTACCGCAAACAGCGGCGCAAGTGCTGCAAGCACCACGCCGGCGACGACCGCGATCAGCACGGCCCGCCAGAGCACCGCCTGCTCCTCCAGCGGATCGCCGCGTCCGAAAGCCTGGGCGACGAGGCCGGTGGTGCCGGAGCGCAGGAAGTTGAAGGTGGTGAAGACGACGTCGAAGACCAGCGCGCCTGCCGCCAGTCCGCCGAGAAGAGCCGCATCGCCGAACTGCCCGATCACCGCGGTGTCGACGATGCCGAGCAGCGGCGTCGTCAGATAGGCAAGCGTCATCGGCACCGCGATCGCCAGCACCGACCGGTTGGTGACGATGAAGGTCCCGGCGTTGATGTGGGTCGCACCCTTGTCCAAGGATTGCTGCCTTGCTCATTGCGGCTTGCTAGAATGGCCGATGTGCCCCAGTTTGCCGCTGCCGCGCAATCGCCATCGGGTGACGGCTAACCGAATTCCAGCTCTGGCGCAGGCCGCCCCATCATGCCTTTGCAGATCGTCCACCATCCCGACTATGACGCCGGCTTTGCCGTCAATCACCGCTTTCCGATGAGCAAATATCCGTTGCTAATGGAGGCTTTGCACAGCCGCGGGCTGGCAGCAGCGGGAGCGCTTTCGATGCCGGAACGGGCGCCGGCGGCGTGGCTCAAGCTCGCGCACGAGGCCGGCTATGTCGACCAGGTGCTCACTTGCGAGGTGCCTGAAAAGATCGAGCGCGAGATCGGCTTCCCGGTCAGCCAGCGCGTGTCATTGAGAGCGCAGCTAGCAACGGCAGGCACGGTGCTGGCGGCGCGGCTGGCGCTGAAACACGGCATAGCCTGCAACGCCGCCGGCGGTAGCCACCATGCCAGGCGTGCCCAAGGCGCGGGCTTCTGCACCTTCAACGACGTGGCCGTGGCTTCCCTGGTCCTGCTTGCGGAGGGCGCCGTCGAAAACATCCTGGTCGTCGATCTCGACGTGCATCAGGGCGACGGCACGGCGGACATTTTGAAGGATGAGCCGCGCGCCTTCACCTTTTCCATGCATGGCGAACGCAATTATCCGGCGCGCAAGATCGCCTCCGATGTCGATATCGCGCTGCCGGACGGCACCGGCGACGCTGCCTATCTCGACCGGCTCGGCGCCATTCTTCCAGAGCTTTGCGCAAGGCGGCGCTGGGACATCGTGTTCTACAATGCCGGCGTGGATGTCCATGCCGAGGACCGGCTTGGCCGGCTGACATTGACCGACAACGGCCTGCGCAGCCGAGAGGAGCTGGTCATCAGCTATTTCCGCAAGGCCGGCATCCCGCTATGCGGCGTCATCGGCGGCGGCTATTCGAGCGACGTGCCGGCGCTTGCCGCGCGCCACGCCATTCTGTTCGAGGTCGCGGCCGCGTATGCTGACGCTCGCCAGGCTACTTCCTGTAGCTCGCAATCCTGAGCAGGATAAAGGCGGGCACGACGATCGCGGCGCCGAGCAGGATATAGCCCAGGAAGCGGTCGAGAGTATGGAAGCCGAGGTTCCACAGGTCGATGAAGAACTGGCGGATGCCGTAGAGCACGTCCATCGGCGACCAGCCGAAAGCGTGCATGACGAGGCCGACGAGAAAGGAAACCACCAGCAGCTTTACAAGCACCCTGAGTGGCGTGTCGCCGAGAAAGCGTGTCAGTGCGGACAAGGCCGTTCTCCGGTTCGAGCTGCCCGATTCGGGGGGCGACCTCAGAAATACGCACTCGGATACCCGGCATCAAGCCGAAGGCCGCGCGCGAAGCCATCGTGCTGGCAGCCCTGATAGCCCGATCCGGCCGGCACACGCGGCTCGCACGGTCAGATCCGCCATCGGAAGATGCGGGCCCAAAGCGGCCGGTCGCGGTAGACTTCCCTGGAGCGCCACAGCCTGTTGTAGCGGTTGCCGCCGCCGATACCGAGGTGCGATATCGGCTTGCCGCCCCGCTTGCGCTTGATCGCGACCGGCTCGCCATCATGGCTGAGGCAATGGCCGAAATCCGCGGACGGCTGAAGAGGCGCGGCAGACGGCACCGATCTGACGGCTTCGCCGACGATGAGGTCTTCCGGCTCGCAGGTCAGCGCGACGGCCTTGCCGAACAAGGTCGGGCCCGTGGGGCAGAGCGCAGTCGGCCCGTAATATTCCCGTTTCACATTGGCGCAGACAAGCTCGATCGCCTTGGCGAGCGCCTTGTGGCGAGGCGGCGCGGCAACAACGCCGATGCTGGTGTCCCAAGGGGTCGAGCTGAGGAAATCGCGAAAGATCGACAATTTTCCATCGGCGCGCGGCACTCCGCGCAGGAAGAAATAGGAAAGATCGGCATAAAGGCCGCCTTGCTCATAAAGCAGACAATATTTGGCGAGGTCCGCCTTGTATGAATAAGGTCGCAGCGTCCTGAAAGCCGAAAGCACCTCTGCTCCGAAATGCGTCGAAATGAACTCCGCCAACGCCGCTTCCCGGAAAAGGCGGTGCTCTTCGCCAGGATGAGCAGCCGTGAGCGAGTGGATGTTTTTGGCAACGAGCCCGGAAAGGTGCTCGCTGCCGTCGTCGGTGATCAGAATGCTGCAGAGAGGCATCCGGCTTCCGTCTCGATCAGGGTGCCTTGGTGAGCCTTCAACTTGCCCCAGTCGCGCCACTGGTGGGGACTGGCCTTCAGATAGGCCAGGTGCCGATCGGCGAAGTCTTGCGCGGCGCTCTGGATCAGTTCGGCCTTGTCCTGGCCGCGATCAAGATCGATCGGATTTTCCACAGTCACCCGTATCTTGCCTGTGCTGTCGTCACGAACGACGAAGACCGGCAGCAGGGGAGCGCCGGCGATCCTGGCCAAGCGGGGCGCGCCGCCGGCAAATTCAATGGCCGACTGGCCGATCCGCGCGCGCACCAGCAGCTCACCCTCCCAGGCGCCAGCGGTGATGGACGCAAACTTGCCCTGGCGAAGCAACCGCCTCGCCTCGTTCATGCTGGCGGCGGGATTGGCGCGGTCTATCACGATACGGCCCGCCGCATATCTGAGCTCGACGCAGGTTCTGATCGGGTTGAGGAACCGGATGCCGAAGCGCGATTTCGAGAAACCATGCTCCGGCCTGCTGACGTGAGAGACGTCGAAGCCGGCTTTGGCGAAAACCATCTTCGCCGCAAGCGCGTTGAAGGCGAAATGCGCAATCCACAGGACGGCGCCACGGCCCTGTTCGCGCGCCGCATCGAGATGCTCGGCGCCGAGCAGTTCGGTGTCGGGTCGCCAGCCGACGAGCCACTCGCGGACGATCTGGATGTTGTGTTCGCTGCGCATCGCGTCGACACGGAGCCGGTCCTCGCGGCCTATTATGCCAAAGGCGGCAAGGTCCGGTTGGTCATCAACGTCGCGCCGAGACTCAGGCGCCCGTTTCAGCCGCTCCAGCCAAAGGCAGACACTGCGCCATCTCTTCTCAGGCAAGAAAAGAGAGACGAATACAAAAACAGGAAGCCTCAGCAGGAATCCGAGATCTTCCAAAGCAAAGGCTTTTCCGGAGCGAGAGGCTCGCTTCCTTTTCCGAACATTGATTTCCAAGCTGGGTCCCCACCCTTAACCCCTGAGCCATTACCATGTTGCGAGGCGGCGTCAAAGCGCCGGTGGATGGCTCTCGGCTTTCAATGCATCGCCGATTGCTAGATGCGGGGCCATCATGGTAACGAGGCTGTTGCGCGGGTATGATGTAATGGTAGCCTGTCAGCTTCCCAAGCTGAACGCGCGGGTTCGATTCCCGCTACCCGCTCCATCCCTCGCTACAGTGCCACCCGGCCCGCTGCGATCAGGCAGAGCGTCTCAAGCGGCCGATGGCGAATGGGATCGTTGCCGCTTGCCGGTCAGGCCAACACCCCGCAGAGGGGAAGATGCTTTGCCGCCTCGGCGGCTTCCATCCGCACGATTGTGTGCGACAGGCCGCCGTGTTCCTCGATCCACTGCCGTACCCAGTCGGGATATTGCGAGATCAGGTACTGCGCGGCGATTGCGTTCTCATGGGCGCCGACGCCGTAAGGCAGATGGAAGCCGAAGGATGCACGCGGCGTGATGCAAAGCTGCTCGGCGGGCAAAGACAGATAGAGCGTGCAGGCGCTGTCGCAGGCACCGTCAAATTCCACAGGCTCGTTCGCGGCGCGCAGCTCGGCGACGTGCAAAGCGAAGATCACGATCTGACCGCCGGGATTTTCCTGCACCGTTTCGGCATCTGCGGGCAGCGTTGTCAGGACGGCGGCGAGGAACGCTAGCGCCTTGGCTATCAGCCTCCGCTTAACCCGCGCGCGCGGCAGATCGGCGTGCATGTTGGTGACCTCGCTCATCCGGCGAGACCAAGGCTAACATTGCGATGGTTAACAACAGGCAGCTTTGAAAACATCGAACATCCAGATCGCCCAACTGCCCGCATCCTCTCAACAGCAGGGGGACTGGAAAATCAACGCGCTTTTGACCGCACTCCGAAGGGAGCCACCTCGTTCGGCGAAAGCGCGCAAACGAAAGAGCCGCTCGAAAGGCGAGGGGCTTGGGCCCTAGAAGAGGATCGCCGCGCGATCTATGGCGAAAAAGAAGCCAGCCACCTTGCGGCGGCCGGCTCTGGACCGGTTGAGCAATCCAGGACCACGTCTCGGTCCGGAATTCCGTAAAAACAGTTCTTTACTGCGGGTGAGCGGCTCTTATCCAAAGCTGAACCGCTATGGACCCCTAAAGCCAAAAGCCAATCCAAACACGTTCGCGCCAGCAGCGGCGACGCCAGCGGCCACGACGCCAGTAGCGGCGGCAAACACGTCTCCAAACGCGGCGCCGTCTGCGGCGGCGACGGCCGTGATGCCAATGACGATGGTAAACCTGCTCCACTTCAGCCCGTTCGTCTCCATCCTCGAAGACGGCGGTATCGGGCTTATCGAGTTCATCGAGAATTCCGTTGCCGCTTGGAATTCCGGCAACCGCCCTACTGGGGCCAGCCAGGGTTGCAATTGCCGCTGCCCCCGCAACGCCAAGCATTCCAGTTAGAAACAAGCGACGTTCCATCAAAGACCTCCCGATAGTTCAGCATCGGCAGGTGGTTCCCTCACCCAAACGGGCTCCAGCGAACTGCCGATCTGTTTGAACGCACAGGTAGCATTCTCGTTCCATTACCCCACTTCGCGCAGGATGAAGTCGTGCAGCATCTTGGCGGCGGGCGAGAGCGCCCGGTTCCTGACCGTGATCAGGCTGTAGGGCCGGACCTCGATGTCGAACTCGGTCTGAACGACATCGATCGCTCCGGACAGCCCGTCGCCGCTCTGGATGAACTTGGCCACCTGCACCGAAACGGGGGCGATGGCGTCAGATTGCGCCACCATTACCAGCGTCAAGAGCAGCGACGAGGTGTTGAGGATGCGGTCGGGAAGCGGGATGTTGCGGTTCAAGAAATTGCTTTCCATCGCCTGGCGCAGGGGCGAGCCGCCGGACTGGAAGACCCAATCATAGGCAGCCGTCTCCTCCAGGCCGACCATCCCGCCGCCGGCAAGCGGATGGCCGCGGCGCACGATCAGGCAGGCCTTCTCGATGCCGATGACGCGCGATTCGAACAGCCGCGGATTGAGGTCGTCGGGGATGCGGGCGATGATAAAGTCGTGGCGGGAGGCGATCAGCTCGCGGGCGAGTACGTTCGAGGTCTCGACCTGCATGGTGA
>NZ_RZSF01000253.1:0-10267 GCF_004023325.1 Mesorhizobium sp. M1A.F.Ca.ET.072.01.1.1
GGCAGATCGTTCACCTCGACGCGCGCGAAGGTGGCCACCGCCTCATCGTGCTCGCCGCCGGCCATCTGCTTGCGCCACGCATAGAGCTGCGAAGGAGCCACGCCAAACGCTTGCGCGACCTCGGTCACCGACGACCCCGCCGCGCTCGCCAGGTCCACCAACGCGCGCTTCTCCGCGCAACTCCACAGCCTCCGTTGCCGTACGCGGCAGGGCATCATTGCACCAGCTTCAGCCGCCGCGGTGCTGCTGTCCTCGGCGACCACATCGCCCTCTGCATGTTCCAATGTCATGGCGCGAAAGCTCCATGTTCATCGGCCTATTGCAAGGTGCCCTGGTGCACCGCTTACGGTTGGCGAGGCAAAACAGCCGTCGGAAAGCCGCTTTGTGAATAAGCAGAACCCCTGGTCGTCATGCGCCAGAATCTTGATGATATGACCCTTGCGGCCACGGAAGCAGAAGATCGCGCCAGTGTGCGGATTGAGCGCAAGCACCTGTTGCACCATCCGTGCGAGGCTATTGATCCCGCGGCGCATATCGGTCGCGCCGCAGCACAGGTAAATCTGGTCGGTCGGCACCACCGTGATCACCTGCTCAACTCCGCCAGGACGATGCGCAGCGCTGCCAGATCGACGGTCCCGTCGATCCGCAATCGCGCGCCGCTCGGGAAGGCAACGACGATCTTGCCGGCCGGGTCCGGGCAATCGGAGACGGGCCGGTCGACCTCGGGCAGATCGTTCACCTCGACGCGCGCGAAGGTGGCCACCGCCTCATCGTGCTCGCCGCCGGCCATCTGCTTGCGCCACGCATAGAGCTGCGAAGGAGCCACGCCAAACGCTTGCGCGACCTCGGTCAACGACGACCCCGCCGCGCTCGCAAGGTCGACCAACGCGCGCTTCTCCGCGCAACTCCACAGCCTCCGTTGCCGTACGCGGCCGGGCATCGTTGCACCAGCTTCAGCCGCCGCGGTGCCGCTGATCTCGGCGACCACATCGCCCTCTGCATGTTCCAATGTCATGGCGCGAAAGCTCCATGTTCATCGGCCTATTGCAAGGTGCCCTGGTGCACCGCTTAACGTACACTTGTCGTTTCGCAATTCGAAACGGCTTGTCTGTCGTACCTATCGAAGTCATCCTGTTTTCAGTTGTTTCAAACAATACGACCACCTGATCCGACCCCTTTGCTCCGGCCCCATTACAGGGCCCTCAACGCTCATACGGGTCGGTCCGCCCCAGTCTCCTGCATCGGTACTCTCGCCTTACGGGTTTGGCCCGCTTGAGCTTCTCCCTTTGCATCAGGAGCCTGGTTCCTGCAGTTCCGCGCAAATGCCTATGTCCGACTCACGCCCCCTCTACGCCGGTCGCCGCCCGCCCCGTCATCAGGCATCTGGCGGACTTGTCCCAGGATGACGAAACGGTCCTGGTTTCGACGACACTTAAGTTCATAACGACGCGTCCTCGGAGGTTTCACTTTCGTTCGTCTTTCGGACACCCACCTGCTCGGATCTTGTCCGAACTTTTCATCCGACGCTCACCACCACGGCTCTTTACCGCAGCAGCTCGGACTGGTTTGAGACCTGCTCCTGAAAGCCGATCCCGGAGGGCCGTCCCCCATCATTCACGCAGCTTTACGCTACGGTCTTAGTTCATGTTGAACTCCTTCCGCTGCTCTGCAGCACACTTTCGTCGATGAAAACGAGCTTTGCCGGATCGAGATCGAGTTGGCCGTCGAACCAGGCGCGGCGCCGCCTCAGGACGTCGGGGCGGTCCTGCTCCGGCGCATGTGCCCGCGCAGCCATTCGCTCAAGGCGCTCCGGCCGATGCGCATCGAGCGCTCGGTCCCGGGCGGCTCCACCATCTCGTTCAGCGTGATGTCTCTCGACCAGCCCGCCGATGAAGTCAGCATGTTCGTCAAGGCGCGAACCGCGTCGTCGTCCTTGCGGTCGCGGCCTCACCGATCTTGGCCCGCGCGATCCAGCGGATCGCACTCGATACCCCAACGCCAAACTGTGCCGCGGCCTGGCGCGCAGACGCTCCATCATCTGACGCCATCAAAACCCGCGACCGAAGATCGCCGCTCAATGCCCTCGCCATCATCAACCTCCCTCAAAGTGGACGTTGAATCACCGGCCGGGACGCCTGTCACATCACTATCGGATTCATCGATCCCCGGACGTGCTCTAGCCTACGCACAAAGAGAATTACATCGGGGGCGCCGCTCGTCCGAGCCTAATTGCCGGCGGGTTGTAAACGCCGGGAAGCCACAGCTCTTTCAAGCCATCCGGCCTCCATTGCGGGCACCGAGGACAGGAGCAGATCGGTGTAGGCGTCGAATGGTGGCGCTAACACTCGGCTTTTGGGCCCGTATCGGACGACCTGACCCCGGTGCATTACGGCAATCTTGTCAGCAATGGATTTCACGGTGGCAAGGTCGTGCGTGATAAAGAGGTAAGCCATCCTCTCCTCTTTTTGGAGCTCGAGGAGGAGTTTCAGGATTCCGTTTGCCACCAGCGGGTCGAGGGCCGAGGTCACCTCGTCGCAGATGATCAATTTGGGCTTTGCCGCAAGCGCTCTGGCAATGCAGACCCGTTGCTTCTGGCCACCTGACAGTTCGCTGGGGTAGCGATTCATGAAGCCGCTCCCCAATTCAATCTTTTCGAGCAGTTCAATCACCCGTTGCTCTTTCCCAGCCCCTGAGACCCCGTAGTAAAATTCGATGGGGCGGCCGATGATCGTTCCGACGGTGTGGCGCGGGTTCATTGCAACGTCCGCCATTTGATAGACCATTTGCAGCTGACGGAGTTCGTCCTTGGAGCGCTCCGCAAGACTGCGGGAAAGTTCTTTCCCGTCGAACTCAATGCGTCCTGACACGGGCGGTAACAGCCCTGTTATCACGCGCGCGAGCGTCGATTTGCCGGATCCGGACTCGCCTACCACAGCGAGGGTTTGTCCTGTAGAAACCTCAACTGAGACGTCGTCGAGCACCTTGAAGGATCCATCGCCGTACCCCGCTGTGAGACTGCGCACCGCAAGAAGCGGCCGGCCTTCGTTTGCGTTCTCCGCATGATCGATCTGATGGACTGAAACGAGAGCGCTTGTGTACCCTTCCCTCGGACTTTTGATAATCTGCTGTGTGGGTCCATGCTCGACATGCCTCCCGTGGCGCAATACCATGATTTCATCGGCTATCTGAGCGACCACTGCCAGGTCGTGAGATATGTAAAGTGCTGCCACTCCAGTATCATGAATCGCATGACGAATTGAGGCCAAGACGTCGATTTGCGTCGTGACATCAAGTGCCGTGGTCGGTTCGTCAAAAACGATTAGATCCGGCCTTGAGCAAAGCGCCATAGCTGTCATCACGCGCTGGAGCTGGCCGCCGGAAAGCTGATGCGGAAAGCGTTCACCGATCGTCTCGGGGCTGGGAAGGCCAAGCTTTCTAAACAGGTCAATGGCTTGTCGCTCCGCGGCAATGCGGCCTTCGAGGCCGCGAAGGATTGTCGTTTCAACGACTTGGTCCATCAGACGGTGAGCGGGATTGAACGCGGACGCAGCTGACTGCGCCACGTAGCAGACCTCCTCGCCCCTCAGTTTCCGGAGGGATCGAGAGCCGACTTTGAGGACATCGCGTTCATTAAGAACAACTTCTCCGCCTGTGATCCTAAGACCGTCGCGGCTGTAGCCCATGCTGGCAAGGCCGACCGTCGACTTGCCGGCGCCAGACTCGCCTATAAGCCCCATAACCTTCCCGCGTTCGAGCTGCAAAGAGATCCCATCGACAAGGACCACCTTCTGCGGGCTTGTGCCAGGCGAATGGACGGCGGCTTCTATTCTGAGACTGCGGATTTCAAGTAGGGAACCCCGCGCTTTGGTTCGAGAGCCATTCAAGGAGAAGGGGAGGTTTGCCTTGTCAAGCATTTGTCAGCTCACGCTCCAATCATCGTCGACGTAGGAATACGCCGGGGGGACTTTTTGACGGCATGGATAGCGCGCCCTCCAGTTTTTCCGGGGATGTTCTGCGTGGCCGCGGGAGATCACCTTCGCATACCGACCCACCGTCCTGCGGCTTCAGGACGAGGAAGGCTTGCGTGAACTTCCGCAAGGGGCGCAAGCTTCGTCATGATCGCAGGCAGTGGCGGTACGGAGCGGCCCTCCTGAGACGAAATATGCAACATCAAATTCTCATATGTTGACAATAGCATGTCGTCAGAAGCTCTAAAAAGAGACATAAACGTATGAATTTTTTTCCCGTCCGATGGCAGTAGCTGAGCGTCGACGTAAAGCGCGTCTCCAAGTTTCGCCTCGTCAAGGAGCCGAACGTGGCTCTCTACCGTGTAGTAACTGTGCCCTCTCTGTACATAGTCTGCATCAGCGCCGATCATTTGTAGGAGAGCATCAGTGGCGTCAGCAAAGCACTGGGTGTAGCGGTACTCTGTCATGTGCCCGTTGTAATCTATCCAGTCAGACGGGACTGTCACCTCGAACAATCTCATGAGTGCGCTCATCCGCGGGTCGATTCCGGTATTTGGTTGTTGCATTGTACTTACATAAGCCCGATTGGTGAGGGAACAGCGAACTATTCGTCCGCTGTTCCCCACGGAAGCTATCTCTTCGTCAGCTTTAGCTTCTGGCGCACTTCCTCAGGGCCGATAACCCTGGCGCCCATGCCTTCAACGATGTTGACCGCTTTCTCGACCAATTGGCCGTTGGTGGCGAACTGGCCTTTGGAGACATATAGATTGTCTTCGAGGCCAACGCGCACGTTGCCGCCCGCCAGCACAGCAGCAGCAGGGTACGCCATCGCATCGCGGCTTATGCCAAAGGCAGAGAATGTCCATCCTGCAGGGATGTTGTTCACCATCGCCATGAAGGTGATCAGGTCGCTGGGCGCCCCCCACGGCACACCCATGCACAGTTGAACCAGCACCGGGTCTTCGATCAGCCCCTCTTCCACGAGCTTTTGAGCGAACCAGAGATGCCCCGTGTCGAACACCTCAATCTCCGGGCGGACGCCAAAGTCTTTCATCATCTTGGCCAGCGCACGAAGCGTCGCTGGCGTGTTTGTCATGATGTAATCCTGGAGATTGAAGTTCATCGAACCGCAGTCGAGCGTGCAAATTTCGGGCGCGCACTCAAGAACGTGGCTGAACCTTTCGGATGCGCCGACTACGTCGCTGGTTGGCGAGAGTGGAAAGGGCTTCTCGACGCTGCCAAATATCAGGTCGCCACCCATGCCTGCCGTGAGATTGACTACAATATCCACCTCGGCCTGGCGGATGCGATCGGTAACTTCCTTGTACAACTCGTTTTTGCGGGACGGTGCGCCCGTCTCCGGATCGCGAACGTGGACGTGCGCCACCGCAGCGCCCGCCTTTGCCGCCTCTAGGGCGGCGGCTGCGATTTCCTTGGGGGAGCGCGGGACGTGACGCGATGTGGAGGCGGTGTCGCCCGATCCGGTTACGGCGCAGGTGATAAAAACTTCTCGGTTCATAGTTAGCGGCATGTAGAATCCTCATAGGATTGAGATGCATGGAAAAGCCCGGCTTGGCTGCTCTCACGGGGTTGGCGGGTTGAACGAACACCGCGTCGGTCAGCTATTCGGGGTTGTCAATATTCGGTGGCTGTGGTCTGGCCATCGATAGCGAGCGACTGGCCTGAGATGATGCGGCCCTGAGGGCTGCACAAGTAAACGATCATGCCAGCGATATCGCTCATCTTTACAAGCCTCCTCATGGATTGCTGCATGATGAGGGTCTTGTTGATCGCCTCAATCGGGATGCCGCGCGACTCGGAGGCCATCTGATTAACGCGTTGCAACCGGGTTGAGTCGACGTTGCCCGGGCAGATTGCGTTCACATTAATATTGTGTTGACCCAATTCCATCGCCATGACTTCGGTAAGGCCTATGATGCCGTACTTGGCGGTGCAGTAGGGACTACGCAGAGAGTAAGGTAGGAAGCCGGCCGTTGACGACATATTGACGACCGATCCGCCGCCCGCCTGCTTGATACGAGGCACGGCTTCCCGCGCACAGTAAAAGGATCCATCCACGTTGACGGCAAATGTCGCGCGCCATTCATCGTCGGTGACAGCCTCGACTGGCTTTGAGGGCCCCGACGTGCCAGCGTTGTTGATCAGGACATCGAGTCCCCCCAGGCGGCGATCAACTTCCTCGAAGAGTTTGGCAACGGCGCCAGAACTCGAAACGTCAGCCTTCACGGCAATGACGTCCTTTTCCTGAATGCTGCGGATCGCCTGGTCATCGATGTCACAGACCATCACCTTGGCGCCCTCGGCAAGGAAGTGCTCCGCGACGGCCTTCCCAATGCCGTTGGCTCCCGCAGTGATAAGGACACGCGTATTTTTTAGCGCCAAATCCATTTGACCTCTCCCTTCAATGAAAAATTGTGGCCGCGAAATCGGCCTCAATGGGCGATTTCCTGCGGCGCAGTTGCTGGGCTTGTCTCGCTGAAATCCGCCTTGGCGAGCCAGGAGGTTCACTTTGAGATAGAATGAACGTTATATATCCGGACTTCTATCGTCAAGGGTCTGCCGGGCAACTTGGCACGAACAAGAACTCTCAGTGCCGCGAGGTTGAGCCCACGGCGTCCGTTTGTGGTCGCCGGCATAGGTGACAACACGTGTCAGATGGTTGCCGGCGACGGCACGTCGCCGTATCCACTGCGGTTTGATCCAAATTGGCGCGCGGGGGCGCCAGCAATCGCCCTGATTAGCACGCTTCCGCGTGGGCTGAACTGGATACTAGAAGGCTACTCTGCGGCTGCTCGGCTGGATTTATTATCGCGAGCCGCACGTGCCTGACGTTGGGCCCAATCGCGAACCAGGCTAAGATGAAGTTGCAACTGGGTGCGCTGGGTGGAACTTGTCCAAACTGCGCGATTCGTCACACCGCCGGCGGTCAAGCCAAAAAGAAAGGTAACGATAGATCGAAGAGCCATGTCAAAAATGTCGCTGGGCCAGGCTTCACTCTCTGGCCAAGCAGCCCTGACGACGTTGTCGTAAATCTTAGTACCCTCGCGGTGCAGGCTATAGTTGAGTTTACGAAATTCGGGGTCGGCGGCAATCACACCCCAGAAATTGACCCAAATGGCCCCATCCTCGAAATGTGACCGCGAAGCGGGTATTGATATATCCAAAAGTGTTGCAAGGTCCGTCTCTCCCTTTTTCAGAAGAGAGGCAATTTTATGTTCGATGTTCATAAAAGGAACGCGCAATGCAGCCGCGATTATGTCGGATTTTCCTTTGAAGTAATGTGTGATCATCCCCGTTGTAACGCCAGCCGCGTTAGCTATATCGATCATAGTTACGGCGGATATCCCTTTGTCCGCGATGGCCTTGCCAGCCGCCTTGGCGATGCGAAGTCTCGTTTGTTCGACGTCGATGATTTTCGGCATAGCTTGCGATCGGTTCCTGGTTTCGGTTCAAGTCTCAGTCGAAGGTCGCGGTGCTGGCAACTATGGCAACTGGCTCGTCTCGACGGATAAGTGTCCTAGCATGGCGCGGCGAGACGTTAAATGCCCTCGGTCTATCAATCGAAACTCTCCATCATCAGCAATATATAATATGCGGTGACCCAATGCGCTTTTCTGTGCGCAGGTTGAAAACGCCACCAAGTGGCCCCCTTAGGCGGCCCCACCGACGCGTCGATCATCCGTTGGTGTTGCTTGTCCTTCTACCCTCTATCGGGCTGCTGCCCTAGTCTGCGGGGCACATCGCTGGGGGATGCGCAAAAAAGTATCCTGCCGCGTGATTTTATTTCGACTGCCGGGTCAGCCTTCCTTCCATATAACGACGAACCTGAACCCAAATTGGAGCCAGGCCGATGTCGTTCAAAGGCATTATTCCGCCCGTCACCACGCCGTTTCATGCCGATGGATCGATCGACCGAGACGGCTTCTGCGTGATGGTCGAGCACTTGGTGTCGGCCGGTGTGCATGGCGTCATAGTCGGCGGCACGACCGGCGAGTATTACGCTCAGTCGCGCGACGAACGTGTCGGACTGCTCAAGCTTGCCAAAACGGTCGTGAAGGGAAGGGTGCCGCTGATCGCCGGCGTCGGCGCCATCCGCACCGAGGACTGCATCGAATATGCGCTGGTCGCCAAGGATCTGAAATATGACGGCATCCTGATCGGCTCGCCGTATTACGCCGTGCCCACGCAACTCGAACTTGCCAATCATGCGCTGGCAATCGACAAGGCTGCCAACCTGCCGGTGATGCTCTACAACTATCCCGGTCGCACCGGCACGATGATGGACCTGGAGTTTCTCGATCGGGTCGGCCGCGGCACCAATTTCTGCGCCATCAAGGAGTCCAGCGGTAGCATGAACCAGGTGCACGCGCTGGCGCGCGACTATCCGCATATCGATCTGTTCTGCGGCATGGACGATCAGGCGCTGGAATTCTTCGCCTGGGGCGCCAAGGGATGGGTGTGCGGCGCCGGCAATTGCCTGCCGGCCGAGCACCTCGCGCTCTACGAAGCGTGCGTCATCGAGAAGGATTTCACCAAGGGCCGGCAGATCATGTCGGCGCTGCTGCCGCTGATGCGCGTTCTCGAACAGGGCGGCAAGTTCGTGCAGAGCATCAAGTTCGGGTGTGAGCTGACCGGCCTACCGGCGGGGCCGGTGCGGCGGCCGATGCGCGGACTCGACGACGAGCAGAAACGCGAGCTCGAGGCGACGATCCGTACGCTGAAGGCGGTCATCGCTTCCATCACCGCAAAATCCCAGAAGAGGGCTTCCGAGAATGTCATCGCTATTAACGCGTGATGAGTACCAGAACCTGGCGGCCAGCCTGCCGCTGCCGACCAATGCGGTGATCGACGGCAAGGCGCGGGCAGCAAAATCCGGCGAAACGTTCGAGACCATCAACCCCGCCACCGGCCAGGTCATCACCAGGATCGCTTCCTGCGGCGAGGCCGACGTAGACCTCGCGGTCGAGAAGGCGCGGCTGGTGTTCGAATCGGGCACCTGGTCGCGGGCGCATCCGAGCGAGCGCAAGCGGGTGCTGCGGCGCCTGGTCAAGCTCATGGAGCGAAACGCCCATGAGCTCGCCGTGCTTGAGACGCTCGAAAGCGGCAAGCCGATCTACGACGTCGAAACCATCGACATCCCCGAGGCCCTGCATTGCCTGGAATGGCATGCGGAAGCCACCGACAAGCTTTACGGCCAGACCTCGCCTTCGGGCGATGACGTCGTGTCGATGATCGTGCGCCAGCCGCTTGGCGTGGTCGCCTGCGTTTTACCCTGGAGTTTCCCGATCCTGATGCTGGCCTGGAAGATCGGGCCGGCGCTTGCAACCGGCAACTCCGTCATCGTCAAGCCGGCCGAGCAGACCAACATGTCGACCTTGCGGATTGCCGAGCTGGCGCATGAGGCCGGCCTGCCGCCGGGCGTCATGCAGATCGTCACCGGTCCGGGCGAGATCACCGGGAAGGCGCTTGGCCTGCATCCGGATATCGACATGGTCGCCTTCACCGGCTCGACCGAAATCGGCCGGAAATTCCTAGAATATTCCGCCAAGTCCAACCTCAAGCGCATCGTGCTCGAATGCGGCGGGAAGAACCCGTGCATCGTGCTCGACGACGCCGAGAACCTTGACGTCGTTGCTCAGCACGTCACCCAGGCGGTGTTCTGGAACATGGGCGAGAACTGCTCGTCCAATTCCCGTCTGATCGTGCACGAGAAGATCAAGGACCGGCTGATCGAGACCGTGCTCCACAAGCTCACGCAATGGCCTTTGGGCGAGCCGCTGGACCCGGGCAACCGGCTGGGCGCCATCGTGTCGAAGGAACAGTTCGATCGCATCATGGGCTACATCAAGAAGGGCCGCGCTGAAGGCGCCAAGGTCGTGGCGGGTGGCAATGCCCACAAGCACGGCAAGGGCTATTTCATTGAGCCGACCATTTTCGACGATGTGACGCCGCAAATGACGATCGCGCGGGAGGAAATCTTCGGGCCGGTGCTGTCGGTCATCAAGGTAGCCAACGCCGACGAGGCGGTGCGGGTCGCCAACGACACGCAATATGGACTGGCCGCTTCGATCTTCACCGCCAATCTCGGCAAGGCCCATCGCATCGCGCGCGACATCCGCGCCGGGACGGTGACCATCAATTGCTATGGCGAGGGGGACATCTCGACCCCATTCGGCGGCTTCAAGCTTTCGGGCTTTGGTGGACGGGACAAATCGCTTCACGCCCACGACCAGTACACCGAACTCAAGACAATCTGGGCGGACATCTCCGACCAGAAG
>NZ_RZSF01000254.1:0-10242 GCF_004023325.1 Mesorhizobium sp. M1A.F.Ca.ET.072.01.1.1
CTTTTAGCGTGACCACCCTCACCTATTTGGTCCCTTTGGGCACGATATGGCGCTGCAAGTGGAAGGTTCGCTCTTCGCCTCTCCCGCGCGAGTCGATGAGGACGGCGATCTATGACGGGCTGCGCTTCACGGCGATGTCTTCGGAAATCAAGGCGGCGATCGCACGCGGAACCCTGTTTGGCCTGGCAAGCATCGCCATTCTCGCACTGCTGCCGCTGGTAGTCCGCGATCATCTGGGAGGCGGACCGCTCGCCTATGGCACGCTCATGGCAGGCTTCGGGACGGGCGCCGTCTTCGCCGGCATTTCCAACGGCACATTCAGACGGCGCTTGTCGCAAGAACGTCTGATGAAGCTCGCGTGCCTCGCCTGCGCGGCCTGCTCCCTCTCCCTTGCACTGACCTCTTCGATTCCGGTGGCCGCACTTGCGCTCGCCTTGGGCGGCGCCGGCTGGGTCACCGCCTGGTCCGGAGTTGGCGTGAGCGTGCAGCTGGCGAGCCCGCGCTGGGTCGTGGGGCGCACGATTTCGATCTACTATGCATTGATAGATGGCGGCATCGCGGCCGGCAGCTGGGTATGGGGCACGGTCTCCCAAAGCCATTCCCTGACGTGGGCGCTGGAGGGTTCCGCTGGAGCGCTGCTGCTCGTCGCCGCAGCTGGCATTCTGTTTCCTCTACGCGAGCGCCGCGAGTCCGAGCCCGATCCTTTGGAGGAATTCCACGCCCCAGCTGTCGCTCTCAATTTGAAGCCGAGAAGCGGTCCTATCGTGGTCAAGGTCGAATATCTGATAGCCGAGAAAAATGTCGAGGCCTTCCTCGAGCTCATGCGGCAGCGCAGGCATATCCACAGCCGCGTCGGTGCTCGGAACTGGACGCTTCAGCGCAACCTGCAGAAGCCCATGCAATGGACAGAGACATTCCGCACGCCGACCTGGACGGACTACCTTCGCCTCAACCATCGTCTCACGGAAGTAGACAAGGAATTGGACGAGCGTGTCTGCCAGTTGCAGGCGGGAGAGGCAGCGCCTCAAATGACGCTATCGATTGAGCGGCCGACCAGCCCGCCTCGTAAACGCGCAATCCTCCCACTTCCCCGTCATTGAAGCCTGACCGTCACGTCTAGGCACCAGCGATTGCTAACGTTGGTACTGCTAGAGCGGTTCAGCTTTTGACAGAATCGAAGAGGGATTGAACGAAGCCGCTGACGCGGCATTTGGCGGGTCGGTTTGCGGTTGAGGCTTCTGTTTTGAAGGATTGCGGCTGTTGAAGCGCAATCTTGGAACAGGAGCACTGAGATGGCCGAGTTGAGCCCTCTTCGCCGGCGCATGATCGAAGACATGACGATCCGCAATCTGTCGCCGGCCACGCAACGATCCTACGTGCACGCGGTGGCGAAGTTTTCCCGCCATTTCGGCCGATCCCCTGACCGCCTTGGCCTTGAAGATGTCCGCGCCTTTCAGGTGCATCTGGTCTCGACCGGGATCTCGTGGCCGGCGCTGAACCAGACGGTGTGCGCGTTGCGGTTCTTCTACGGCGTGACACTCGGCCATGCCGAGATTCCGGAACGGATCGTCTATGCCCGCTCGCCACGCACGCTGCCGGTGGTTCTCAGCGCCGACGAGGTCGTCCACTTCCTGGAGGCAGTGCCGAGCCTGAAGACGCGCACGGCGCTGACGACGGCCTACGCAGCGGGTCTTCGCGCCTCGGAGACCGTCGGGCTGAAGGTCGGCGATATCGACAGCGGCCGCGGCGTCATACTCGTTCGTCACGGCAAGGGCGGCAAGGACCGCACCGTGATGCTGTCGGCGCAGCTTCTTCGGATCCTACGGGTCTACTGGCGACTGGCGAAGCCGCAGGGCTGGCTGTTTCCCGGCCGCGACCCCAATCGTCCCATCGACGTGCAGGTGCTGTATTCGGCCTGCCGCTCGGCGCGCGCTGCCGCCGGCATCGACAAGCGGGTGACGGTGCACACGCTCAGGCACTCCTTCGCCACGCATCTGCTCGAGAACGGCACCGATATCCGCATCATCCAGGTGCTGCTTGGCCACAACAATCTTTCCTCGACGGCACGCTACACCAAGGTCTCGAACGGCCTCATCCGGCGCACGACGAGCCCGCTCGACAGGCTGAACGTTGAAGTGGTGCCGCCGGGCTGACCGGTTCCGCCCGTGTCGGCGAGACTGGAGGTGGCGGATATCTTCGGCCGCCACGGCGAGGCGTATCGGCAGGTTCATGACGGCCATCTCGGACGTGTCGAGCGGCGTGTGATGAGCGCGATCGAGCTCTGCCGGACGGCCGCGCTCGGCGGCCATGTCGAGGGCTGCCGATCCTGCGGGGCGATCCGCGTGGCCTACAATTCCTGTCGCAACCGGCATTGCCCAAAATGCCAGGGACAGGCCTGCCGCGACTGGCTCGCCGCACGCGAGGCCGAACTCCTGCCGGTTCCCTACTTCCACGTCGTGTTCACGTTGCCGGCCGAGGTCGCCGCGATCGCCTTCCAGAACAAGGCGGCGGTTTACGCCATCCTGTTCAGGACTGCGGCCGAGACGCTGCGCACGATCGCCGCCGATTCCAAACATCTCGGCGCCGAGATCGGCCTCATCGCGGTGCTGCACAGCTGGGGGCAGAACCTGCACTACCATCCGCACATCCATTGCATCGTGCCGGGCGGTGGCGTCTCGCCGGACGGCTCGCGCTGGGTCTCCTGTCGGCCAGGGTTCTTCCTTCCGGTGCGCGTCCTGTCGCGCCTGTTTCGCCGCCGCTTCCTGGAAGCCCTACGAGCCGCCTTCGACGCGCGCAGCCTCAAGTTCTTCGGCGACATTGCCGGCCTGACCGAGCCAGCCGCCTTCACCCGCCTGTTGGCCAGGTCGCGCCGCCTCGACTGGGTGGTCTACGCCAAACCGCCGTTCGGCGGTCCAGGGCAGGTGCTGGCCTACCTCGGTCGCTACACCCATCGCGTCGCCATCGCCAATTCCCGGCTGATCAGCATGGAGAACGATCGTGTCGGATTCCGCTGGAAGGATTATCGTCATGGCGGAAGGACAAAGGTGATGACGCTCGACGCGCACGAGTTCATCCGCCGCTTCCTGCTGCACACGCTGCCGGACGGCTTCCATCGCATCCGCCACTACGGCTTCCTCGCCAACGGCCATCGCGCCGCCAGGCTCGACCAGTGCCGCAGGCTGCTGACCAAACCACAACAGGATGATCGCGAACCGGATGCCGAAAGCGCCGCTGCCGCTCCTCTTGCGGCAACGCACCGCTGCCCATGCTGTGGAGGACGGATGATCACGCTCGCAGTCTGGCGCAGCGGACAGGCACCGCCCGGCCCGTTCTGGTGCGACACCTCATGATCGCGGCCGGCGCCTCCTCATCGCCATGCTCAGCATCCGTCACCATGGGCGCCGGAACGCCAACGCTTGGCCCATCGCACAAGGGTGCAAGCAGCCAGCCCGGCGATAGAAGGCACTACAGCCTGTCCGACGGCACCTGCCATCAAGATGCCGCCCCCTGTCGCAGCGTCCTTTGCCGTCATTGCATCCCGACGGCCCTTGATCATTCTGGCGAAGACTATCCCGGCCACAGATCCGGGCTACAATCCCCATAGCGCCAGTCCTGCCCGCGGCTCCGTTCAATCCGGCTTGCAATGAGGTCCGACAGCCAACCCGGCCGCTCCGTCGTGCCCGCGGACCTCACAGAAGCCTCCAGATTCCGGAGAGGCTGATTTTGTGATTCAAGATGCTGGCTGGATCGGAGGCCAGCATCGGATGACGCGACCTCTTTCGAATGATCTTCGTGAGCGTGTTGTTGTGGCGATCGCGGCTGGAGAGAGCTGCCGCACGGTTGCGGCTCGTTTTGGCATAGCGGTGTCGTCGGCGGTGAAGTGGTCGCAGCGCTATCGGGCGAGTGGGTCGGTCGCGCCCGGCAAGATGGGCGGCCATCGCAAGCGGGTTCTGGAGCCGCACCGGGCCTTCATCGTGGAGAGGATCAATCAGACGCCGCATCTGTCGCTGCATCGGCTAAAGGACGAACTTGCGGCGCGCGGTGTGAAGGTATCGCACGATACGGTGTGGCAGTTCCTGCGGCGCGAGGGTTTGCGGTTCAAAAAAAACTCTGTTGCCCCTTGAGCAAGCCCGCGCTGACATCGAGAGACGGCGACAACGTTGGCGTTCCTGGCAGTCCGGTCTCGACCCACGGCAGTTGGTCTTCATCGACGAAACCTGGATCAAGACCAACATGGCGCCGCTGCGCGGTTGGGGGCCGAAGGGCAAACGCCTGCGCGGCTTGGCTCCATACGGCCACTGGCGCACGCTGACCTTCCTCGGCGCGCTGCGCTGCGACCGGCTGACTGCACCTTGCGTCTTCGACGGGCCGATCAACGGCCAGTGCTTCCGCGCCTATGTCGAGCAGCAGCTCGTGCCAGTGCTTGAGCCGGGCGACATCGTCGTCATGGACAATCTCGGCTCCCACAAGTCGGCAGCCATCCGGCAGATGATTCGCGCCGCAGGCGCCAGGCTCTGGTACCTGCCGCCATACTCGCCAGATCTCAACCCGATCGAGCAGGCCTTCGCCAAGATCAAGCACTGGATGCGAGCTGCCCAGAAGCGAACCATCGACGACACCTGGCGACACATCGGACACCTCGTCGCCACCATAGAACCCGACGAATGCTCAAACTACTTCAACAACGCCGGATACGCTTCCGTCAAAACCTGAAACGCTCTAATGGTCGTGGCGAGCGCGGAACAACCACCGGGATTCGATGGTCAGTGGCGCAGATGTACAACAGGCTGTCTCGCGCGAGTGGGTACGCAATATCCTGTGTCCGCGACAGAAGCCAAAGACCAATTTCATCCGGTCAGGACGTGGCTCCTAGCAGCGTCCCGGAAGCGGATACCATGCGTGCGCGTGCTGGGTTGATGTGGAAAATGCGTGGGGGCGCGTGGACGACGGCGCGCGATGGGCTTAGACGACCTTCGCAACCCCCCAAGCGCCGAGAGCACTATGAAGCAGCAGCGACCCTTTGTCGTCGAGATCAGACAGAAGCGTGGCCTCGTAAAGCGGCCAGAGTCGATCTGGGTCGGCATCGACCTGGCAGCCATCGCGAACGATGTCGCGAAAGCGAACACGAAAGGTGCGGTCGCTGAGGCGACGCGGCAAGCCGATTGGTCCTGGCGAAAATCTTTCCCAGCCCGTGTTCACCACCTCTGAAGAAGTGTCCCAGGCCAAGGAGATGACCGTGCCCGATGCATCGCCTCCGGAGCCACCAACGATCGAGAAAGCGCCGGTTCCGGATGCATCTCAGGCACCCACTGGAGACCGACGAACTCGCCGCAAGAAGCGGTGGCAGAAAGATGTTCCTCTGCCGCGAGGTGAACGATGGAAGCGGCGCCTGCCGTGGGCGCTGCGCCAGAGCCGGGCTGAGCGGTAGGTCGACTGTTCAACGGGCCAGAAGGAGAATAAAAGCGCGTGGCTGCGGCCCACTCACTGGCGTACCGCTTGCTCAAGACGATCCGTAAGCGCCATGATGATCGATCAGAGCCGGCCCCGGCACTCCGCTGACCACATGCCGGACGCTGCCGAGGACGAGCGCCTGGCTGTGGCGCACAATCGTGTCCTCGACCATGCAATCGACCGCGGCGAGCGCGTCTTCAAGTACCAGTGCGCCGGTCGCCAGAGCAGACCAAGCCGAACCCTTCAGGGCACCGCGTCCGGCGAACCGCTCGGTGATCGCCATCTGGTCGGCTCGAAGCATGATGACGCAGAAATGCCGATGCTGGTTGATGGCTGCCCACGTTGACGAGTTCAGGTTGATGCTGACCACCATCACCTCGGGTTCGACAGATAAGGAATGGGCGGTGGTCGTGTCCGCTTCGTTGACTGTCTCGCCGCGCTGTTTCGTCTCCTCGCGTTAGCGGAAGTTAAATTTCGAGCGTTTCAGCTTGCCGCAAATTAGGGTCTCGATGGCATGTTTGCATGACTATTGGGGCGGGCAGGAAGACTGATGCGCGGACGGGGATGGATCAAGGCCTTGCGTCAGGATGAAGGCGCGGCAGATGCGTGTGCGCATCGCGGAACTCGAGCGCAACCTCATGGCGACCACGCCACAGGGGCGCCATCGACGTTTTGAAGCGGGGAATGAACTTCGCATTGCGAAATTCCGCCTCGAGTGGCTCGAGGAATGCATCGCCGGAATAGCGGAAAAATGTGGGGCTTAGCGGATCTCGCCGCTCTCGAAATTGCCGCGCTCCGGCCGAACTGTGCACTCGATGCTATGATTACAAAGCTGGTGGTTTGACGCCGGTCGAGAGCATCTCTTCAAGCAGCGCTGGGCGGCAGACGCGCAGGCGGCAGTATGAGTCTGCCTGGAGACAAACGCAAGGGGGTTGGTTGGTGCGGACGAGGGGCAAACGCCTTCCGGAAAAGGGCTTTCCCTCCCACGCGTATCTTCCACAGGTAGGCAGCTGCACCCCGTGCGCCATCCTGCAGGACACAGCTACCATAGCGAGGCAATCCCGGTTGAAGAGGCGTCGTTTGACTCGGGAGATGTTCCTCTGGGGCATCGACCTCTTCATCATGGCTATTACTCGTAAGCCCATGAGTCTTGGGAGATTTGTGGCGCTCAAGCCATCGGCTTTCGGAAAGACCGGCGACGCTTCGTCTCAACGACTATTCCAGCCGTATTTTTCGCGTTGAACACGGCCGTTTGCTTCGGCTTGTGGGGCGGGGCATCAGGCACCCTTGGCTCCGGCGTCTTCTTGGTCTCTTCCTTGTTCTTGCGGGCGCACAGCAAAGCCTTGGCGCTCGCCGCCTCCGCATCCGATACCTCGCCGGCCGGCTCGCCATCAAGATCGACCCGCACAGCGCCAGCACTCAGTCTCGCCAAGTACCTGGGCATGCTGGTATAGGCGCGCAGGGCTCTCCTCAATTCATCATCTGACAGTTCGCCGTCCAGCACGCGAATGTCATGATGGATGCCGATCCTAAGCGGCATTGGCGCTTTCGGATTGAACGCCGCAGGCCACTTTGCCGATAGATGCCGGAAAAGCTGTGCGGGCGATTTCCCTCGGTTGGGGGTCGTCATGATCAAGCCTCGCCCGATTTGTTTTGTTCCCAGTTCGGACGCTTCGTAGCACCCATATATGCAATGATTGTGGACGCCTGAAAAAGTCGCCGGGCAGGGCAAAGCAGCGCATCCTAGCTTCTAGATGAATACCGTTGCCCTCCCAATCTCCTCGCGACTTCTGAGGAACGGAAACGATCAATCGGACGACCAACCTTCCGAACGCGCAAGAACTGTCGGCTATGCCGTTGGGCAAAGGACGGCTGCCCCGAGTTAATCGGCGGCAACTTGGCATGGGAAGAAAAAACAATTCCAATCAAGAAGCCAGCCGCGAAACGCTAGGCTAACGCCTAAGGTCCGGAGCTCGCCTTCTGCTCAACGCCATCACAAGGATGGCGTTGAGCAGCGTAACGAACCCTACATCCTGATGATGCCAAGCCGTCCTGGACGTGTCGATCTAGTACCCGATTTAGCGTAATAACGAAAAAAGCTTGCAGTTTTTTCGACACCCCGCCGCTCAAAAAGTCCCATGTTCGCCTTTGGCAACGGCTGGCTGGTCATGCGAGCTTGCTAACCGGGGCGGCTATTCCAAACCGATCGCTCTGAAGCTGCCCGCACCCGCTCGTCGCTAGCCACCGCGCCCGCGCCAGATGGGATGTCCAAGCCCGACGTGCCCGTTCCGGCTGGCGCTCTGGGTCAATGTTCAAGATGGCTCGTGCCACCTTGCGCCAGTCGAGGCCCATCTCCTCCGACATCAGCAGGACGGCGTAAGTCTGAAAGTGCGCCACGTCGTAAGGCGTGACCTCGGCCAACTCGGGTGTTTCATTATCGATCCAGGCCTCCTCCTCCTTTGGGGGCGCGTCGATGTAGCGGCCAATCGAGGCCAGGTGCGCCGCAATCTGGTAACGCAAGTGATCGCGGCTCCCGTAGTGCGCATCGATTTCGCCGAGCTTCTTGTACAATCCCCTACGCTTGTCGCGCGGAACATCGGTATCGCCCAGGGAGTAACAACTCGGACTGACGGCGCAGATATCGCAGCCCGTTGCGACCACGTCCTGCACGAATGCGGGAATGTGCTTTTCTTGCATGCGCTTCATTTCAATAGGCCTCTTCTGACTTCACATTTCCTTATCACAGATCACCCAATTTGCAACCCTGCCGTGCAATCTTGGGCGTCACTGCGGCGCGCGAGCACCTGCCCTCACAGCTCAGCCCAGTGAATCCGCCGCGCGCCTCACCCGAAGCCCGGAAGAATTAAATCTTCCGTGTGCAGGAAGAACCGACGCGCGAGGAACTCAAGATTTGGGTATTGCTCCCTTCCTGCGCAGCGCTCTGCCGATAGCGTAGCCTGTCGGGGCAGAAGGCAAGGAAGGTAGCCGCAAGTGTCGGAGAAGCTGCGGCTTCCAGATTGGCGCCGCTCGCACGGTTGCCGAGGCCGGTTTACCCTATCGAACACTATGCCGACCGGGGAAGATTGGGCGAAGCCGAAGCTCCGCCCGGTGGACACCCCAACCCACGCCGACCGTTAACTGGGCTCGGGCGAATGCGTAGACGTGGGGACAAAGCTCTGGGACAGTTGGGAGGATGATTTGCTCGTCGCGAACCCGGAGGCGCCGGTCTGCCAGACTAGTGGTCGTAGGGAATCGGCCCACGCTCTCAGTTAATCAGGAGAAACATGATCCAAAAACCGAAGCTTTGCGAGCTCAGTTCCTGTCCCGCTTAGTGGCTATTTGTGTTCGCTATTCTGCCATACGCCTAATGAGATTGCCCCACCTGATGACCATCCCTGCTGAGATCGAACGCTCGCCGCGTCTTCACGGTCGGCAAAAAGGCGCGCCCTTCCGTTGCTAGGCGAAGCGGACTTGGTGATCGACGCGGCGGCATCCACAGGCATCACCTTTCTGCTCGTCCCGCTGGTATCCGACCATGTCTCGGCGGCCGATCTCCGCCTTATCGCAATGATCAGAACATGCGTGGTCGAGCCTTCGTCCGAGCGCCAAATGCCCAATTTAGAATCCTAACCGAAAGGCTTGGCCGCCGAGTGCTCTTCGGCCCCTGGAAATATTCCGAGATTGCGACGCGTATGCAGGACTGGGCTCTCATCAGCTCGTTGACCTCATCAATTTGATGATACCGCTGCTCCAGCATTTGCGTCAGGTCGAGCGCAGAGACCTGTGCAGCCTCCACTGCCTTCTCGGCCATGAAACGCAGCCTTGAGACGTCGCGGCCGAGGCTCGAACCATTGTGGAACATCACCGCCACGGAAGGCTTCCCATCCCTTCCGGCGCGGCCGAACTCCTGTAGCTGGTCTTCAAGGCAATCGATGCCGCCAGCAGCACCTTGGAAAATTCCGGAATGAAGAGACCTTGATCGGAACACCGGACACGGCACCGATCGGTTCGTGACAATGTATTGGACCCGCGTTGAAGCCGGGAAAACATTTCCCAAATCTGGGAGTTCCGCCCAGGGCAAATGTCAAAAATGCGCAGAAGCGCGATCTCAACGCTTGCCCGCCGAGCGACCGAGATGGGGCCGAAGAACGAACCCGCAGCTGTGTGGTGCGAGAAGCTGCTGTTCTGCATGCGACCTATCGCTGCCGCGAAGGCTATGCATTCGCAAGGTCAGATTTTAGTCCAAATCGGATTTGCCGAGGTCTTTGCTTTCGCTCGGTCAATTGCCGGGCCGGAGGTTTTGGCTTTGGCGCGGAGTCTAAAAGCGCCCGCCGCGCAGCTTGTTGAGTTCCGTGTCGAACAATTCGAACGGTGCCTCGAAGAAATCAAAGCGCTCGTAAAGCGGCGAAAGCAGAGCCTGCATCACCTCGGTCAGATTATCTTGCACCTGCTGCACAGTCGGCTGGCCAACCAGAGTGACGGTGTCCGTGCGCGTATGCCGGTCACCGAACATGGCGCGCATTCCATCCACGCTGGTCAGATAGCGGTCTTTCAGGCCGGTGAAGGTACACTCGATGGCGATGGACTCTACCCCCTCAAATGTGTCGGCAAAGCGGCTCGCGAAAAGCAGTCCTTCGCCGACGCGCCAGACCGGCATGGTGAGATCAATTGCGGCGCCGGCCGGCACCTTGTTGGGAATGCCGTCCTCGGAATAGCCGCGGACGGTGTAAAGTTTGCCGTCGCGCGACGCACGCCAGAAGTCGCAGTGTGCTGACGTGCGCAACCAATCCC
>NZ_RZSF01000255.1:0-10187 GCF_004023325.1 Mesorhizobium sp. M1A.F.Ca.ET.072.01.1.1
TGGGTGCTATGGCTACTCTACGGTCTTGATTTTTCAGCATTTTTTCTTTAACATCAAATTCTTAGAACCTGACGAGTGCACACGAATTTACGCCAGAATACGACCCTTTTCGCCACGTTTCGATCCCAAGGCGAAGGTGCCGACGAACAAAATGGGATTCCCTGGCCTTAAGAATCCCGACGACATCAAAAACGTCATCGCCTATCTCAAGAATGTGTCAGGTTAGAAAACCCTAGCGTGCGTTTCAAGAACAACCGCAAAGGAGTGATCGTGTTTCACGCCGCGAAGCCTCGTTTGAGAACCGACTGCTCGGCAGGGCGGGGTGGCGAAGGTCAGTCGAGACGGCGGTGGCGAAAGTGGTGGCGCTTGCCAACGTGTTCGATACAGAGAACACTCTCATCGGACGGGTTTGTGCCGCCGATATCTGCTCGCCCATTTCGCACCGCGTTCAGTCGACAAGCCGCGCGCGCTGATGCTTTACATCGCTGCGGGAACGCTCTGTTCCCGGCTTGTCACCGAGGAGGCCCGGCGCGCATCCTGTGCCCTCGTAGTATAATCACAGTCTGATGGACTGGGCGCCGCAGCCGACTGGGTCATTTTCTGAGAGACGATTGTTCCACCACGGGAAGATCGGGGAGTTCGTAATAGTCGCCAGCCGATTCAGGGTGCAACTGGCTCTCCATCCTTAGATTGGTTGGACGGTTGGACCGTCGATGGTGCCGATCGTCTTCGTATTCCAGCTCGCGAGCTGCTTTCGGAATCAAGGTCAGCCATACCGGAACGACGCGTTCTATGGCCTCCGCGGGCGTGTAGTAAACTTTGCAACCCTCTCGACTCCGAGCTCCATTTGGACACGGCACGATGTTCGTGGCTCACCGGCGAGGTCAGAGCGGAGCAGTCTCAACAACGCCATCCGACATCTCTTTTCGGGTTTGTCGAGTTCGCGACATGCCATTTTCAGTCGATCTCTTGCTTTGCTTCGGGCTAATCGACTGAAAAGAAACCACAAAGTTCCTTCTTCAGCTCAATCAAGCAAAGCTGGCATGACTCTTGATAGCCTTCGTTACCGGGCGGGCAACAGCTGCCGGCCATACCTCGTGTCAGGGGTAGCCACGATGAACAGGCGAAGGACCTATGCTTCAGGCTCTCGATCTAAGGCAACGTATTCCTTCGACCATGACAATGGTCGCACCAAAAACGCGAATCATATTTGGATACATAATTTATCTTCGTCCTAACCGACGAAAAGTACAATGTCATGGCTTAACAAAATGAACACTCGCAGCATCTCGATCACTAATACGCGCCTTTTGTGGTACAGGCGCATGTTCATTGCTGAACGATATCTGATTTCCTTCGCGATGGGCGTTTTTGCGCTGTTTCCAGTCTACCTGTTGTCGGTTGGGCGCGACGAGATCTTTTTTGGTTCGATCTCAGCAGCAGGCATGGCGGTGGCTATATTAATAGTTTTGATCAGTCCTACGCTGACACGCCAGTTTAGTGTGCGGAGGCTCGCACCCATCGGCGGGCTTCTCTCTGCAGCAGCCTGCGCGACCGTACTCTTGAACGAATTGTCGGGGGTGCGCGCGACATCCCCCTACTTCCTCAGCTACATGCTGCAATCAGGCGGATGGGCGCTGCACTTCACTATGGGCTCGATATGCATTTCCACCCTCTCAAGCGATGCAGACCGGCCATCGAGCTTCATGGCCTACTCTGCATTCTCCACCTTAGGGTTAACCTGCGGACCGCTGCTGAGCAGCCTCCTTACCCGGTACGCCGGCTTGGGCACGCTGGATATGTTCATTCTGGCAATGCTCGCGGCGACGGCAGGGTCGGCGTTGTCATCGTGGGCAGCGCAACGTGCGGCGAACATCTGCGAAGCCGATATTCCGAATAACGCCTCGATTGCGCGCGACCTTTTCGATCTCCTCTTCAGCAAATCTGCTCTATTTTTTATTCTTGTACTGTTGTCCGCAAGCATTTACACTACTTTGATAAACTTCCAGGCTCTATTTGCGAATAATTCAGGTCTTCCGTACGAAATATTCTTTGGCTGTTGGGCCATAGGAGTAGTCGGCTCCAGATTTGCAATCGGTCCGCGCGTAACCCGCAGTGCGGCCGACCGCACCTTGCCGCTACTCCTGGGCGGGATGGTCGTTTCGCTTCTCGGCTTTCACTACTCCCCGGGCCACCCCGTCATTTACGCAATGGCATCGCTGGCGACCGGCATAACTTATGGGCTATCCTATCCCCTGATGCAGGCAGAAGCTGTCCGCGTGACTGCGCCTCAGTCCCGGACTTTGGTGCAGATCATCTTCAGCCTTTCCTATTTTCTTGGCCTGTATTTCTTCCCCTTCGCCGCCGGGCTCGTCTCAGTCCAGCTGGGATACGACACGCTGACGCTGTTGATTGCCGGCTTGGCTCTACTGCAAACGGCTATCGCTCTCCTTGGCTATCGCACGATCCGGCGCAAGCCGACCCCGACCGTAGTTGGCGGTAAAGGCTAAGGAGGGCACTATGCACGGGAGATCACACGTCGTCATCGGAGCCGGGCCGGTCGGTCGGGCAGTGGCGCTGCAACTTGCGGACCAGCCGGACTCGTTTGTTGTCGTGATTGACAGGAGCCATTCTGCGCTTGCCGTGGCGCAACGGCTTCTGGGCAATCTCGAAAACGTCCGCTTCGACGTGTCGTTGGGTCCATCCGCTCTCTCGGTTCAAGCCCGATCGCTGATCATGGCTACGTCTTGGAGAGATTCCCGAGTTTTGGTCGGCAAGCTTTTGCACCAAACGCACGAGGCAGGTCTACACACCCCTATTATTTGCGTCGGCAGGCCGAGCCCTGGGGATCCTGACATTCTCCGGGTACCGCCTAACGGTCCGCCCGTAGTCTTGGGAGCGGGTCTCGAACCAGGACTGGTTGAATCTTTAGTCTCGCTGGTTGCGGCTGAAATAAAGGACATAGAGAGCATAGTAACTCATTGCGGAGGGATTCCCAGAATTCCGGAACCTCCGCTGAACTATGCTCTCGCCTTTGGGCGTCGGCTGCCCTTAGAGCAGAGGCTCGCGTTGGCTCGAATCGATGGCCAAGCCGTAACGCGAAATCGATTCGAAAGCGTATCTCAGCTGTTCGTGGATGGTGTCGGCCTTCTCGAAGCATATGATGATGCAATGGTTTCGTCGACGGCTGCAGGCGCTCATCCTAGCATTCCAACGCTTCGACAATTGACTGTGCGGTGGCCTGGCTTTGCGGATGGCGTTCGAATGTTGCATCGCCTCGGGCTGCTGTCCGACGAGGAGATCGAGATCGGAAGCGCGCGCCTGCAGGTCAAGGAGGTCACGGAGGCGCTTTTAAGTCGCCGGCGCCCAAATGACGATGGCGACCAGGTCGTCCTTGACATCGCCATTGAGGATCGCCAAGGGCGGGTTGGCCGCTGGACGTGCATCCTGCGCTCCGAGCTTCAGGAGCGAGGCATCTCAAGCATGGCTATCGCCACCGCAGTTCCGGTTGCCGCAGCCGTGGAATGCGTCACGCGTCAACAGTTGCGGGGTCCCATACACCCCGGCAAAGCCGCGCTCGCCGATGTCGCCGCGATGGCCCTCGAGCAACTGAGGAGAAGCCGGATCGCTGTCTTTGCCGAGCGCGCGACCGGGCTGTTGGAAACAAGCACGATTTTGGGAGCCGGTCATGCAAAGACGAAAGACACTACTCGTGGGGAGCGGACCAGCAAACCTGGCACTGCTGACCTGCCTCAAGGAGCGGGGATCCTCAGTTCTGGATTCGCTGGAAGTCCTTGAGCGCCGCGACAGCGCAGAATGGCACCCGGGCATCGCTTTCGAGGATTCGATGCTCCAAGTGTCGTTGTTCAAGGACCTGGCGTTCCTGAGGAATCCGGCAAGCCCATTCACTTTTTTCTCGTTCCTGCGTGACAAGGAGCTTCTCTATCACTTCATCCATACGAACAATCTGTATCCTTCAAGGAAGCTGTTTTCTGACTATCTGGTCTGGGTAAGCCGGTTCTTTGCGAACAAGATTTCTTTCGGCAAGGAGGCGGTGGCGGTCAGGTTCCACGAGAAGCCGTCGGGAACCCAAACCCTTGTCGTCATGACCAGGGATGTCTCGAGCGGAGATGTTTCAGAAATTGAGGCAGACGACGTGGTCGTCAGCCTTGGGCATGAGCCATACATCCCCGAAGAACTGGCCGTCGACTCCGGCCGCGTGGTGCATTCAAACTTCTTCCTATCCCATGCGAACGAGGGAATGATCAACGCTAACGGTCGCGTTGCGGTCGTCGGGTCCGGGCAAAGCGCCGGCGAGATAGTCAGATTCCTGCTCCAACACCGGGAAGTGTCGGAAGTTATCGTCGTTGGTCGGCGCCACCTCTTCGAACAAACGGATGACAACCCGTTCGTAAATGATTTCTACACTTATCCACACTCGCTGAAGTTCGCGGAGTTGCCACTCGAAGATCGCAAGAGGTTTCTTTCCGACACGAGGAACACGAACTTCTCCACCGTCACCAAGGACGTCCTCAAAAGCATCTACGATCTTCGATTCGAGGACCAGGCGTGCGGACGCGACAGGCTCAGGCTGTTCCCGTATACTGAAATCACGGCGGCAAAGCGTCTCGAGAATGGTCTTCGTCTTGACCTTCGCGGAATCGGAGGCAGGCCGGACTCGACGACGCTTGAAATTGAACTCCTGGTATGCGCGACGGGCTTTTCAAACCGTCGCCATCTATCATTCCTCCACCCGCTGCAACCGCGAATTGAAGATGCCGACGTCGTTGTCGACGAGTCCTTCGAAGTGGGACTCGATCCGATGCCAGGATCGTGTCTCACCGGTCCGAGACCTCGCGTTTTCTTGGTGAACCACTCTTTTGGCCTTCGGGGCTTAACGGAGCACACACTCGGCGGTCTGGCCGAACGGGCTGCGGTGGTGGCGAAGGCGCTGCAAGACGGGCACGTGCTTCAACCTGCTTAAGGTCGCCCCGAGACCTTGCCAGCGGCATTGCCAACGGGAAATTCGAGCGTGGAAACGAAATGATGTGTTCGCAAGTAATAGATCTCAAAAATGAAACACGCGCAGTCCCCATCTCGATCGAAGGGGGCATCGTCATGCATGATCCCTTCCCGGAAGGGGGCGACGTTTCCATCCGACTATTGAAGCTCAGTCCAGGCGCGACCACTTGCCGTCACAACCATACGGAAGTCGAATTTTGGACGGTGATCTCTGGCGCCGTTCGAATTCATCTAGACGAAAAGACGTTCCTGCTGCTTGGCGGAGAGAGCATTAGGATAGACCCGCTGAGCAGGCACAGGATTGAGGCTTTGGACAGCGGTGCAGTCATGCAGACAGTGTGGTGGCACAGCCGCGCAGCCTTCGAAGAGGCGACTTCCAAGAACGAAGCGATAGGAAAGAGCAGACCGCTGCTGCTGGTGCCCGCAATGCTTACCCCGAATGGGAAAATGCACATAGGCCATGCCTCAGGCCCGTTCCTCTACGCGGATGTGTTGCGCCGAATTGCCGAGACCGGCGGCCGAGAGGTTTTCGTGCTGCAGGGCACGCACGGTCACCTTGAGCACATTGCAATCGCGGCCGACGCTGCTGGACTGGAATACTACCAGCTGGCCGAGAAAAACACGGCTTCTTTCCAGGAGGCTCTGCATCGGCTCAATGCAGTTTCGGATATTTTCCTTGGGACAAAGCCTGACCGCCGCGGCAAGGCGGTCGTTCTCGAGGTCTTCAAGCGACTTTGCAACAAGGGCCTGATCGCTGAAAGAGAGCATTTGGTCCCGTATGACGTCCAAAGTGGGCGCTTCAAGGTGGACGCCTTCGTCCACGGCAAATGTCCATATTGCGGCGGCTATTCCTCCGGTCACGAATGCGAGGATTGCGGCGCGCTGGTCCTCGATGCCGAACTCCAGGATCCGGTCGATCTCGACGGGCGCTCGCTGGGACGTCGTCCCCTGAAGCGCCTTTTCCTGAACCTCGCTCCATTGCATGACGCACTCGAATCCTTCGCCTCGCGGAACTTCCTGCCCATTTACGCCAAGCTCTATGTCGAGTCCTGGCTGTCCCGGGGGCTTCCGGCAGTCTGCATTTCAAACCCAAACCGGGAGGGAATTCGGATTCCAATCCCAGGATTTGAATGCCAGCGGTTTACCATCACCATGGAACACGTGCCTCGGCACTTGCTCGCCTTAGAAATGATAAGAGAAAAGAGCGGATGCCCCGCCTTCTGGTACCAAATCCCACGGGACGAGATGCCGGAGCTGGACATTCTCTTCGGGACGGACAACGCCTTCGGACGTCTGTTGGTTATTCCCGGGGTACTTTCGGCGCTTGATCTCCATGAGATGCTCCCCCGACGGATTTTCGTCAACCAGATGCTCACGCTTGAGGGGAAGAAGTTCTCAACATCACGAAATCACGCAATCTGGGTGAACGACATCGCTGCGGAAGAAACTGCCGAGCCGCTTCGCTTCTACTTGTGTCGGTGTCGCCCGGACGGTTCTGTCGAGGACTTCTCCATGGGTGCCTACGAGAGCTGGAAACGGGACTTCTGGGACGGACGGCTGTCGAGATCGGTCGCGAAGGCTAACGAAGTCATCGGGCGGGTCGCGACAGACGAGCTCCCGTGTCCTGGCCAGTGGTCAGCCACCGACATTGCGTTCCTCGCGGACTGCAGACGCTTCAACGCGGAAGTGCGGGCGCGATTCGAAGCGGATTACCCGGACGTGCGTCAGCTGACACGCGCAATCGAGGCGTTCGTCGACGCAATTGACCGCTATTCATGTTCAGTACTGCAAGTTCCGGCTGCGCCGAAGGTGAAGGAGGCGCTTGCCCGGACTGCGGCCCGCGCGGTGACCTTCGCGCTCGTCGGACTCTGTGTCGCGACATACCCGGTCGTACCTGATTTCGCCCTCTCCATCGCAAGGAGTCTGGGGCTGGAGGTTCCCAAGCTCAGCTGGTTCGACCGCGACTGGATGGCCGAGCCAGTCCGTCTGTCTGCAAGCCATGTCGCCGGAGGCCGTTGAATAACCGATCAAAGATTTCGGGCGTTCACCGCAGCCACTTTTCGAGCATCAGCCCGGAGGATGTGGGCAAGCCAGGAAGTGCGTCGAGGACTTCGTCTTTGATCAGCCTTGTCAGCGAAACGACGCCGACGTCGTCTGGCTCGAGCGAAGTCTGAAGTGTTGATGGCTTTTCAAAAGCGCGGCTAAACGACGACAAGAGTTGGTTGTGTTGCAAAGTCTTTTTCTGTGTTATGAAGGTTGGTCGGGACAGGCCGCTGTCATGCCGCCAGTATGGCGAACTGCTCGGCCAGGGAGGGATTTGGATTGAACGCGTACGTCGCTTGTCGCTTGCGCATCATGTGAAGCATTTCGATCCCCGAAAGGGTGATGCTGGCGGTGGCCGGCGACTTGAAACCCAGCATCGGCCGCACACGGCGCTTGATGCGCCGATGGTCCTGCTCGATCCTGTTGTTCAAGTATCGACTTTTCCTGATCGTGATCGGGTTCAGCCAGCGCCGGGAACGGGATCGACCAGCGTTGCCATGGATACGCGCGATCCTCCAACCGATTTGCGGCATCGCAGGAAGTGATGGCTTCATGATTGGTCTGGCTGCCGTCGATGACGATGTGATCGGGCCGGTGATCTCGAAAAGGCGCTGGCCGAGGCCGTGGAGCCGCCGCCGCTCCTGTATCCGAACATGGCGGAGATTATCCGCCAGCGGGTTCGACCCTCTATGAGGGGCTGCGGAGCGAAGACGGCAAGGCCGAGGCGGCGGAGGTCTTCCGGACGTTGATTGATCAGGTGACGCTCGTGCCCGACGCGGTTGAGCTGGCGATCGTGCTACACGGCGACCTTGCCGCGCTGCTGCGGTTCGCCGCCAACAAGAGAAACCCCGACGTCCTTTCGGAAGCCGGGGTTTTGGGTACCTTGCTTTCGGAAGAATCGTGGGTTGCGGGGACTCGCAACACCCGATTCTTGCGATTGAGAGAGCCATACCAAAGCTAGCAGCATAAGCGCTCGATGTAAGCGACTTCGAATCTCTCCTGCCCCGCAGGCCTCGGCGGTTCTGCGACTTCATCCGCCATGGTCGCCGTTTGCCGTATATGCGAGCGGTGGATTTTGACCAGAAAATGAACATTGGGGATCAGTCGCGCCCCGTGGCGCGATAGAGGCTTGAAGCGCCAAGTATATCGCCGCCGCACTTCCGGAGAACAGCGCGCACCCCGATTTCGGTCCTCGAGACCGTGCACGCGGCGGCTGATCGGGATTCCTGCCTACAAGCGCTCCGGCTGCTTAGCGGAAGCTTCCGCGCTCCGACACTACAATGAAGTAGCACAGATGGCGAAGCTCTATCCCATCAACGCACTTCCCCATCCGCACTCTTGGCCTCCTATACCAACAAGTTCCCCGTATGGAAGGCTACGGGCCGGTAGCAGCAATCCGTCACCTACGATCAATGATGGACGCCGTTCTTCTTCGCGGTTCAGGTGACGAGATAATCCATCAGAGCTGGGGAAATGCAATCATAGGCTTAAGTCCCAGTTCTCTAAGTTTAGAGCGGATGCCGTCCATCCGACGGATCAATGCCGCCCTCGATCACCGATGACACAAAAGCGGCAATGCCGGGCTCCGGTCACCTATCGCTGTCAAAGAGCTCCGGGTGAACAAAGGACAAGCCCTTGGAGGCGTGATCCCGCTCCACCGGCCCGTACATATGTGCGCCGCATTCCCTGCAAGCATGGCGCTGGGGACCAACAAGCTCTCATAGCGTCTACCTCATAATCTGTTGGCCAACAGGGTGTGGCTGGCTTTCTGTTATCCACCAGGCAATACAAGCATCAGCAAGTATATCAATCGGGTCGACAATGTTATGACCGTCTGCGATGTCTCCGCAGATTGCTGACAATTCACTGCAAGCTAGGATAATTATGTGAGGCTCGAAAGATCTGGCGACTTTAACAACCCTTGCTAGGTTGTCCTTTGCGTCTTTCGTGTTTCCGGACTTGACTTCCGCTATAATTCTTGCGGTCTCATTTTGAAGTGTCTTGAGGCGGCGACAACACTCTTTGCCGAAGTGGTCTTCGTTTCGTTCAACATAAAGTCCGTGTTGCATAGTTGCGTTCGTTCCCAAGGTGATTGAGCGAAGATTGTGCGCTTCACTACCATGTGAGACCTCTATGGCTTGTTTTGTGATCTCAACCATATCGATCAGTTTTACTGACAGCGCTTGTTTTATCTCTGTGGCCCAGAGATGCGCCGTATTGCAGGGGATAGCGATTGCTCCGCATCCCGCTTTCTGTAGCCAAGACGCGCGCTCCACAATTTGCCGCAAGGGGGCGTCGCTGCCGATTGAAATTGCTTGCGAACGATCGGGGATATTTGGAGCCGATAGACATATAAATGCGATGTGATCCTGGTCTGTTTCAAATCGGCTTTTGCGAGCCAGAGCTTCCAAGAATTTGGCCGTCGCCAAGGTTCCCATCCCGCCGACCACTCCTAGTAGTTTTCGTTGGTTAGGTAGCTCGCAGGAAGGGAAATTACGCTGCAGCATGACGTCGATCATCGAAATTCCTGTTCTTAAGATTTACGCCACCGATTGTCCGTGAGGCGGCAGCCGCCCGCGGTTGTTCCATCTGCGTATTTTCAATAGCCACATGTTCTCCAGCTGCTGCACTGCCGCCGTGGTCGGCGAGCCCGGTATCGCTGAAGCTATGGGGCGGACCCACATAGATTGGCAGAGCTTCGCGCAATTGAAAGCATCAAATATCATGCCAAGTTCGCAATAAGAGGCTTGGCTGAAACTTTGATATTATCATGAAATACTTTAGGGATCTTGTGGTGCGAAATTGGGCCATACACCATTAATGTCGTAGACGCGACAAACCCGACAGGGTGTCGATTTTCGATGGCCGAGTGAAGAGAGCGCCAATCGCCCGAATTTTCAGGTAAGCCTCGTCAATCCGAACCGGCTCGCAACGTGACTTGCGGAAACGCCTGCCCCCCGCGCCTTCCGTAGCGCGTCAACGTCGACCCGGCCGGAACGATCGGCGGGGGTCATCGGAAAAGCAGACAGGCCGTTTGCGAAAAACCATGACGAAGGGCAGCAGTGCCATCGCGGCGTCTTTTCGGGAACGCGGTTCCCTGCTTCCGGTGACCGAGACGGTCG
>NZ_RZSF01000256.1:0-10183 GCF_004023325.1 Mesorhizobium sp. M1A.F.Ca.ET.072.01.1.1
GCGTCTGGGGCAGGGGTGTCGGACTCCGTGATTGCCGAGGCGGCGAAGGCGAGGGCGTAAGCGTCCTGCATGGCGATCGCGCTGATACCGGCCGCGGATGGCGGAGCGGCCGGCTCGCTGCGACCCAGGCGCGCGGCGATGTCCGGCTGCGGTTCTTCGGCAGGCTCGGGCGCGTTCGCTTCCTGTGGCAGGCCGGCGTCGGTTGCCGGCACGGCGGCATCCTCGGGCGCCGGGGCCGGGTTGTTCGGGCTGAGATAGCGGGCCGGCGCCCATCCGACGATATGCGCGTCCTGCGTGTCCTCGACCTTGCACCAGGGATAGTTGTTGACGGTCTTGCAGCCGTAGTTCTTCACGGCCGTGCCGTTGGGCAGGCGCGCCGCGATCTTTCCATCCGGGGAGGCGGTGGTGCGGATGTTGAGGAGATCGTCCGGGGCGAGGCCGCCGATGATCGAAATGATCGTGGCTGGCGCGTCCTGGGCCAAAGCCGGCACGGCGGCCAGCAGCAAAGGTGCGGCGATCAGCAATGTCGATCGGAGCGTGACTTTGCGCTTCATCCTTAAATGCACTGCAATCCTGGCGCTTCCGCTCAATCAAATATGAACTTCGTTCAACCCTGGATATGAGCTGGGCTCAATCCTGAATATGAGCTTCGCTCAATCTAGATATGAGCTGCGCTCAATCTTTGTAAATCCGGTCCGCGGCGCGTGCGCCCATTCCGGCCGTCCCGCTGCTTCGGCCTGCTTTGCGGCAGCTTCATGGTCGTAGGCGACGGCGATCGCCTCGAAGCGGTCGCAGCGGCCGGAGGCATCCGCTCGACGATGCCGTAGGGCGCTGCCGGCTGCCCTGCTCGGAGACATGCGCGCCGCCGGGAATGCGGATGAGCTCGCTGCGATGGCTATGGCCGCACAACGCGATCCGGCAGGCTGGAGGGCCAGCACGTTGCCATGGATGTCGGCCAGAACGGCAATGCGCATCAGGCGTCGATCTCGGCGTCGGTGGTGCCGACCGCTGGAAGCGCCTTGTCCTCGCCGGCGGCCGCGATCACGCTGTCGAGCAGGCCGGGAAAGCGCCTGTCGAGGTCGTCGCGGCGCAGGGTGATCAGCCGGCTGGTGCCGACCGCTTCGGTGCGCGTGACGCCCGCCTCGCGCAGCTTGGCGAGGTGGTAGCTGAGATTGGTCTTGGAGGCGAGGTCGAGGAACTTGCCGCAGTTCATCGGCACGCCTTCCTTGCTGGCGAGAAAGCGCACGATTGCCAGCCGGGTCGGGTCGCCGAGCACGGCAAGCACGATCGGCAGGCTGATCTGATCGGCGGTCGGATGAGGCAAGGTCATGGCTGAGAATTAAGCGCAAACGGAACCAACTTCAACGCGTCTCCTCTCCTTGCTTGGTTACACGTCTACTTGCTTGGTTACACGGCTTCCCGGTGTCTACGCGGTCCTGACACAGGGCTGTCAGCAGGGTTCGGTTAATTTGCCCAAGCTCCGTTGACATCATGCTTCTTCATGTCCAATTGTTCAATAACTTTTGAACAAAGGACATATCCCATGGACAAGCGGATCTTCTGGCTTGCGCTCGGATCGTTTGCGATCTCGACCGAAGGCTTCGTCATCTCCAGCCTTCTTCCCGATATCGCCGCGGATGCCGGCATCTCCGTTCCGCTCGCCGGCTCGCTGATCACCGCCTTCGCGCTTGCCTATGCGATCGGCGCGCCGATCCTGGCGACGCTGACCGGCGAGTGGGACCGGCGGCGCGTCATCCTGTGGACGCTGGTGTTCTTCGTCATCGGCAATATCGTCGCGGCGCTAAGCTCGTCCTTCGAATTGCTGCTCATCGCACGCATCGTCATGGCGCTGTCGTCCGGCCTGTTCGCGGCAACCGCGCAAGGCACCGCCGTGGCGCTGGTCGACGACCATCACAGGGCCCGCGCCATCGCGGTCGTGGTCGGCGGCACCACGGTGGCGGTCGCGGTCGGCGCGCCGCTCGGCGCGCTGGTGGCGGCGATTGCCGGCTGGCGCGGCACCTTCTTCGCCATTGCCGGCCTCGGCGCGCTTGCAGGAGCGATCCTGTGGTGGCGGCTGCCGCGCGGTATTGTCGGCACCAGGTTGCCGCTCAAGGCGCGGCTCGCGGCGGCGGTCCGTCCCGGCGTGTTGCCGATCCTGGTCACGACCATGCTGGCGCTGGTCGGCGCCTTTACCGTCTTTGCCTTCATCGCGCCTCTGGCGATCGAGGGCGGCGGCCTCAGCCCGCTGGCGCTTCCCGGCATGCTGCTTGCCTTCGGCGTTGGCGCCGTCATCGGCAACATCGCCGGCGGCCAGGCGGCGGACCGTTTCGGCGCGGCGCGCACGGTTTGCTGGTCGCTGGGGCTGAGTGCAGCGATGCTCGTTACCCTCTCGCTGATCCCGACCTTCCTGCCGCATTCGATCGCCGGGCCGGCGCTGATGGGCATGATGGTGCCGTGGGGCATCGTCGGCTGGGCCTTCCCGCCGGCCCAGGCGAGCCGGATCATCAAAATAGCGCCCGATGCCGCCCCGATCGTGCTCTCGCTCAACGCCTCGGCGCTCTATTTCGGCGTCGCCCTTGGCGCGGTGGTCGGGGGCGCGGTGCTGCGCTTCGGCGCGCCGGCCGATCTCGGTCTGGTCGCGGCTGTATTCCCGATCGTCGGGCTGGGTGTGGTGCTCGCGGGTCGCGCGCTCACCCGCCCGATCGCGATGCCGGCGGAATAGTCTTCGCGAACTGAAGACTTGCCCGCCTCAGGCTGGCCGCCACATCTGCAGGATGGAGGCGGCCAGCAGCAGGCCAAGCACGATGTTGAGCGCGCGCCATTGCCGCTCGGTTCGGAGCAAACGTGCCAGCAGCGTGCCGGCTACGCACCAGAGCGACAGCGAGACGGCCGCGGCAAGGCCGAACACGGCACCGAGCAGCAATGCCAACTGCAAGGGGCCGTCGGCAAGCGCCGCGAAGGAGGCGGCCGCACCCAGGCCCATCGCCCAACCCTTGGGATTCATCCACTGGATGCCGGCGCCGCCGAAGAAGCTGTTCGGCCTGGCCATGCTCACGTCGAGCTTTGGCGTGCCGCTGCGGCCGATCCTGATCGCCAGCCAGATCAGATAGAGCGAGCCGGCGATCTTCATCGCCAGCTGGAGCGAAGGGACGGCGGCAAGCAGCCCGGCGAGGCCGGCAGCGCCCGCCGCCGCCACCGACGCCAGTCCCGCGGCGCTGCCGGCCATCAGCGGCACCGATCGGCGAAAGCCGAACTGCGCCCCGGATGCCGTCGACAGCGTCGTGGCGATGCCGGGCGTCGAGGTCGAGATCAACGCGAACAGGACAAGGGGGATGATGGTTTCGGACATCCAAAGCCTCCACGGTGGAAGGAGCCTGCATGTTAGGCGCTGGGCGCTATCAGTAAATGCAATGTTGGATATGGTCTGCATTAGTGATTATAATGCAGCGATGTTCCGCGATCTCGACACCACACTTGTCCGCACCTTCGTGACGACGGCCGACAAAGCCAGCATGACGGCCGCGGCCAACGCCCTCAATCTGACCCAGGGCGCCGTCAGCCAGCAGATCAAGCGGCTGGAGGAGATCCTTGGCCAGATGTTGTTCGAGCGCGACCGCCGCGGCTTGAGACTGACGCGTTCGGGCGAACGGCTGCTCGACAAGGGCCGGCGTCTCTTGCGGCTCAATGACGAGATCCTGGCGGAGATAAGCGGCAAGGCGGTCGCCGGCGGGGTGCGGATCGGCGTGCCCTACGATCTTGTCGGCACATTGCTGCAACCTGTTTTGAAAACCTACGCTGAAGCCTATCCGCAGGTGGAGATTTCGCTGGTCTGCGCCTCTTCGCCGGAACTCGCGGCGGCGCTGGCGGCGGGGACAATCGACCTTGCTGTCATCGAGGAGCGGGCCGGTCCGACGGCCGGCGAATGCCTGGTGGTCGACCGGCTGGTCTGGGTCGGCGCCAAAGGCGGCTCCGCGCGCCTGAAGCGGCCTTTGCCGGTCTCCATGGTCGCGGATACCTGCGCCTTCCGCCCGGCGGTGCTGGCGGCGCTCGGCACGCATGGGCTCGATTGGCGCACCGTGTTCGAGAACGGCAACATCGACGCAACGACCGCAACGGTACGGTCGGACCTTGCGGTGACCACCTGGCTCGCCTCGACGGTTCCGGCCGACCTCGACATCCTGTCCGACGCCGACTTACCGGCGCTGCCGAATTTTTCCGTCAACCTGCACCTGCCGAAGCATGCGGTCACGCCGACGGCAGAGGCATTCGCCACTCATATCCGCGAGGGTCTGGCGCGGCATCGCCAGGCAGCGTGAGCGACACTTTTCGTTCCTCGCCCCCGCTTTGGGGGCGAGGAACCTTGGCGCTATTTCCAGTTCTTGCGCCGTTCGAGCTCGGCTTCGGAAGGCTGCTCTGTCGCAAAAGATCCGGTCTTGACGTCGCCGCCACGTTCATAGGTCGCCATGATGACACCCGTGCTGGTGGTTTGCGACTTGATGAGCTTGAAGGCGGCGGGCATCGCGTCATCGCCGAACAGGCGCTTGCCCTTGCCCAGCAACAGCGGGAAGACCATCAACCGGATCTCGTCGATCAGCCCATTGGCGAGCAGGGTCTGGATCAGATTGCCCGAACCCTGGATGAGCAGATCGGGTCCGTCTTCCTGCTTGAGCTGCCTGAGTCTGGCAACGACATCTGGTCCAAGCGCCTGCGTGTTCTGCCAGGTCAGGCTATCCGGCCGATGCGTCGCGACATATTTGGTCGCCGGGTTGAAGGCATCTGCTATCGGATCTTTCTGATACGGCCAGTACGCGGCGAAGATGTCATAGGTTCTGCGACCGAGCAGCAGGGCGAAGGGCGTGGAGAACAATTCGCCCATTGCCTCGCCCGCCACCTCGTCAAAGTAATGGAAGGTCCAGCCGCCGAATTGAAAGCCGCCGACCGGGTCTTCTTCCGGGCCGCCCGGCGCCTGCATGACCCCGTCGAGGCTGACGAATGTGGCGGCGATAATCTTGCGCACCTGTCTTCTCCCTTTTCGTGATCCGTGCCGTCGCGGCCGGATTTCGGCCTAAGGACGGGCGACGAGCCTGCGTTCCGACACAGACTCCCGCAGATTTCTATCGTTCGCTGTCGGCGCGCATGGCGCGGGACGAAAACCAGACATCGCCGAACACGGCGGTGGCGGTTCGATCGGGCGCCTTGTCTTCGGTCAGCCAGATCGAGCGCGTGCGGCTGGCGCGTTCGCGGGTTGGCACTTTTGCGTCCGGGCCGGCGAGGGAGGCGCCGACGCAAGGGATGAACCAGGAACCCATGAAGGGCCGGCAGGCGAACCCCGCCTGCATGCGGGTGACCAGCACGGCGAGGCCGATACGCTGCGCCGGCCGCCAGGGGAAGATCAGCCGGCCGCCGGGCCTGAGCGCCCTCAGCCACGCAGGGGGCGGGGCAATGACGGCAGCATTGACATAGATGATGTCGGAGGGCGGCAGCGGGCCGGCGACAGCGTCGCCGGCAACGACCTCGACATTGGGGTAGGCCGCGAGGTTCACCTTGGCTTGCGCGGCGAGATCTGCTTCGATCTCGAAGGCGGTGACGCTGCCGCCGGGCTCGACCAGCCTTGCCAGCAGCGCGGTGTAGTAGCCGGTGCCGACGCCGATATGGGTGACGGCTTCGCCGGGTTTCGGTTCGATCTTCCCGATCCACATGGCGTGCAGAACCGGTTCGCCGTTGTTGATGCCCTTGTCGGCATCGAGCACCACCAGCACGTTCTGGTAGATGTAGCTTGGATCGGCAGTCGGGGTTTTGAACGCTCCGTCGCCGGCAAAGACTGTCCAAGGTCCAGGGCCGAGAAAGGCCTCGCGCGGCACGGAGGCGAACGCCTCCTCGATGCGGGGATCGGCGGAGCGCGCATGCGCGGCCATCAGTTTGGCGTAGAATTTTCGGGCGTCGTCCGAAACGGTCATGCTTTCAGAAGATAGCGCGGCCGGCCGGGATGTCGCGGCTCGAACTCAGCCGGCAAAAGTGTCGAAGAGCAGCTTGAAGTTGAGCACCAGGATGATCGCCGCGACTACCCAGGCGAGTGCGGCGACGCCGCGCGAGATGACGAAACTGCCCATCTTCTTCTTATCCGAGACGAACTGCACCAGCGGCACAACGGCGAAGGGCAACTGCATCGACAGGATGACCTGGCTGAAGACCAGGAGCTGGGCCGTGCCCTTTTCGCCGTAGAGCGCGGTGACGATCACGACGGGGACGATGGCAAGGCCGCGCGTCAGCAGGCGGCGCGCCCATTGCGGAATGCGCAGACGCAGGAAGCCTTCCATCACGATCTGGCCGGCAAGCGTGGCGGTGACCGTCGAGTTGAGCCCGGAGGCGAGCAGCGCGACCGCGAACAGGATCGAGGCAATGCTCAAGCCCAACAGCGGCGACAGCAATTCGAAAGCCTGACCGATCTCGGCGACATCCTGGTGCCCGGTGCCGTGGAAGGCCACTGCCGCGACGATCAGGATGGACGCGTTGACGAACAGCGCCAGGATCAGCGCGATGGTCGAATCTGTGGTCGCCCACTTGATGGCATCGCGCTTGCCTGCATCGGTGCGCTCATAGGCGCGGGTCTGCACGATCGAGGAGTGCAGGTAGAGATTGTGCGGCATCACGGTGGCGCCGATGATGCCGATGGCGATGTAGAGCATCGTCGGGTTGGTGACGATCTGGGACGACGGCACGAACATCGAATGCAGGATTGTGCCTGCGGGCGGGGCGGCGACGAAGATCTGGATGGCGAAGCAGCCAAAGATGATGATCAGGAGCGCGACGACGAACGCCTCGAGATAACGGAAGCCCCTGTTCATGAGCAGCAGCACAAGGAAGGCGTCGAGCGCGGTGAGGACGGCGCCGCCGATCAGCGGGATGCCGAACAGGAGCTGCAGCGCAATCGCCGTGCCGATCACCTCGGCGAGGTCGCAGGCGATGATCGCCAGTTCGCAGGCGATCCAGAGCAGGAAATTTACCGGACGCGGATAATAGGCGCGGCAGGCCTGCGCGAGGTCGCGGCCGGTGGCGATGCCGAGGCGGGCGGCCAGCGCCTGCAACAGGATCGCCATCAGATTCGACAGCATGATGATGAAAAGCAGCGTGTAGCCGAACTGGGCGCCGCCGGCGAGGTCTGTCGCCCAGTTGCCCGGGTCCATATAGCCGACCGAGACCATATAGCCGGGACCCATGAAGGCGAACAGGCGGCGGAACCAGAGACCGGTGTCGGGCACCCTGATCGAGGCATTGACCTCGCGCAGACTGGGCTGCTCAGTCTCATCGGAGCGGGCAAATTGCCACGAGGGACGGGACACTGCTTCTGACATCGGGGGGTCCGCTGGAAGGGTATCGAGGATCGCCACTATGTATGCTAAGGCTGAACATTATGCAACAGGCTATACTTCATTGTTCAAGCTCTTGTGATGCAAGCCGACAGGCGCCGCGTGCAGCAGCAAACGCCGGGTTGCGCCGACCCGGGAATGCAAATAAACGGCCAGAGCACTACGGTCCGTGCTATGAGTGCGGAGCCGATTCAGCCATGAAGGAGCGCGTATTGGCGCTGAGGAACAGACCAGTTCGACGCGAAAAGCCGCTTCCTGATGCCGAAATCCATTCGGAAGGGTTCAGGCAGACCCGCGAAGCGCGCCGCAGCGCGCTTGTCGAGGACTATGTCGAGCTGATCGCCGATCTGATCGAGGACGGAAACGAGGCCCGTCAGGTCGATATCGCGGCCAGGCTTGGCGTCGCGCAACCCACCGTGGCAAAAATGCTGACACGGCTCTGCGCCGACGGGCTGGTGTCCAGGAAACCCTATCGCGGGGTGTTTCTCACGGACGCCGGTCGCAAGGTGGCGCAGGAGAGCCGCATCCGTCACGAGACTGTCGAAGCCTTCCTGCGCTCGCTGGGTGTCAGCGCCGAGACGGCGCGGATCGATGCCGAGGGCATCGAGCACCATGTCAGCGCCGAGACGCTGGATGCATTTCGCAGGGCGATGACGACACGCTGAGCCCGGCCAGCGTTAAACTTCCCGACCGACGAGTCGCTGGAACCGCCGAACGGCACGCACGTTGCTCCTGACGTTGCGCGATGATCGCGTGGAAGGGAGGAAGCGACGGGCGTTGAACAGGCACGGACCACGAAGGGCAAGAAAGCGGCCAACGGGTTGAGACACGCGGCGGCTCGTGACGAGCGCAAGACCGAGTCCGAAACCGGCTCGAAGCAAAAGCTTTGATTTCATCCCATCTGGAGCCGGACGCGCGGTCTTTTCGTCAGCAAAAATGCTGTGACTCGGCGTGACCGTTGCGATAATTGTCTGAAGGGGGCGGTCATAGGCCGGACCTTCCAGAACATCTGCATTGCGAGGAAGTTGCCATGCTTTGGAGAGGCCGCCGTCAGAGCGACAATATCGAGGACGAGCGCAGCGACAGCGGCGGCGGGTTCGGCGGTGGCAGTCCGCGGCAGTTCCGCGTTCCGATCGGGGGGCGAGCGGGCGGCGGCGGCAGCATCATCTTCGTCATTCTGGTGGTTCTCGCCGGATGGTATTTCGGCTTCGATCCATCGCAGATCCTGGGTGAAGGTGGTGGCCTTGTGCCGGGCGGCGGCCAGATTACCGAAGACAGCAGTTCGCCGGACAGCGGCGCGCCCGCCTCGGACGAGATGAAACAGTTCGTGGCGACCGTGCTCGCCGAGACCGAGGACACATGGAGCGGTATCTTCAAGGCCAATGGCCTCACCTACGAGGACCCGAAACTGGTGCTGTTCAGCAGCCAGATCCGGTCGGCTTGCGGCTTTGCCTCTTCGGCGGCGGGACCGTTCTATTGCCCGGGCGATCACAAGGTCTATCTCGACATGACCTTCTTCCAGCAGCTCGACCAGCAGTTCGGCGCCTCGGGTGAATTCGCCCGCGCCTACGTGATCGCGCATGAGGTCGGCCATCACGTGCAGAACCTCACCGGCATCATGTCGAAATTCAACCAGATGCGGCAGGGCATGGGCGAGGCCGAGGCCAATCAGATGTCGGTCCGGGTCGAGCTTCAGGCCGACTGCTTCGCCGGTGTCTGGGCGCACTATACCGCGCAGAAGGGCATTCTGGAGCAGGGCGACATGGAAAGCGCGCTGAATGCCGCCAAGCAGATCGGCGACGACACGCTGCAGAAAAAAATGCAGGGCTATGTGGTTCCGGAAAGCTTCAACCACGGCACGTCGGCGCAGCGGCAGACCTGGCTGGCGCGCGGCTACAAGAGCGGCAAGCTTTCGGACTGCGATACATTCAACAATCCGGTCTGAACAGCGACGCAGGGCTGCGGCACCGCGGCGGGCTGCCGGGAACTGATGTCAGGATGAGGCAGTTGCGGTCGTTCGCTTATTGTTCCGGCCGGCTGGCTCGCCTATAAGAGCCTCCCGTCCAAGGCGGCCGAGGAGCTTGTCACCATGATCGACCCCAAGACCGCCAAGCGGGGCCTTGCGCTCGTTTTCACGACGCTGCTGCTCGACGTCATCGGCTTCGGCATCATCATGCCGGTGCTGCCGGCCTATCTGCAGGAACTGACCGGCGTCGGCGTCAGCGAGGCGGCTATCGAGGGCGGCTGGCTGTTTTTCGTCTATGCGGCGATGCAGTTCTTCTTCGCGCCTGTCATCGGCGGCTTAAGCGACCGTTTCGGGCGGCGGCCGATCCTGCTTGCCTCGGTGCTCACCTTCTCCATCGACAATCTGATCTGCGCCATCGCCTGGTCCTATCCGATGCTGTTCATCGGACGCGTGCTCGCCGGCATTTCGGGCGCCAGCTATTCGACGACGTCGGCCTTCATCGCCGACATCTCGAACGACGAGAACAGGGCCAAGAATTTCGGCCTGCTCGGCATTGCCTTCGGCGTCGGCTTCGTCATCGGCCCGGTGCTCGGCGGACTGCTCGGCACGTTCGGGCCGCGCGTGCCGTTCTACTTCGCCGCCGGGCTCGCCTTCGTGAACTTCCTCATCGCGATGTTCTTGCTGCCGGAGACGCTGGACGAGCAGCATCGTCGCCGCTTCGAATGGAAACGCGCCAATCCGGTCGGCACGCTGATCCAGATGCGCAACTATCCCGGCATTGGCTGGATCGGGCTGGTCTTCTTCCTGATGACGCTCGGCCACATGATGTATCCGGCGGTCTGGTCATTCG
>NZ_RZSF01000257.1:0-9917 GCF_004023325.1 Mesorhizobium sp. M1A.F.Ca.ET.072.01.1.1
CAGCGTCATACAGTTCATGCCTCACGTTTTTGGGGACAAGACTGTTCCCCAGCCCCCGCACTTTCCGTTCGCCGTCCGGTTGGCCAAAAATGACGCTGTTGAAGGTGTCCACTCCGACCAGGCGCGCGCCTGATGCTTTTTGGCGGAGGCGCTCTATCGTTCCGCAAGTAGAGCCGCCCGACCCCACAGAACCAACCAACGTTACGTCGGCGTCCATCATCCCCGATATTTGGTCGGCAAAGAGCTTATAGGCTGCGGGGTTGTCCGGTGTTTCGTATTGCCGGGGCCAGAAACAGGAGTGGCCCAACTGTCTCATCCTGGCGTGTAATGCGTCGAGGCGGCTTCTTTGATAGCCACCCTGCTTCGCCTTTTCAGTTATTATGAAGACTTCGGCTCCCAAGGAGCTCAACCTATTTTCCAGGCCTTTCTCCATCACTGGATCTGTGAAGATTTCGAGCTGGAATCCACGTTCCCGGCAAACTACGGCCAAACCCAGCGCGAAGGTTCCGCTCGAGGTCTCGAGAACTTTCATGCCGTGCGTCAAAGTCCCTCGAGCCAGCGCTTGCTCAATGATGTACTTCGCAGGGAGAAGCTTCATGAACGCGAACTGCGCAAGATAAAGGTTTGTCTCACACCTAATAATGCTTGGGAGAGCATAGGCAGCAGAATAGCCGGAGAATGGCAGGCGTTTGCGCACAGCGTCCATATTGGTTACCTCACCGGCAGCCGGTCATGGTCAGATATATTTTTGGCGAGTTGTCGTACGGCGATACATGGGCGAGCACGGACCGAAGCTTCCGTGGAAAATCAGCCGCCATTCGATCAAGCAGGATTCCAACCATTGTGCCACTGTGCGCAACTATGACCCCGAGAGCGTCAGTGGCCTCGGATGCTTTCAGCATCGAGTTCAGATGCTCCTTTGGAGCCCGCTCCTGATGCAGGAGCGCGCTGGCCGTAGCTATCCTGCCTATCGTGGCCGTGTCACCCTTCGGAATTGCGATTCGTGCGCGGTCGAGCAATTGGTGATATTCTGCTCTGCGACTTGCGGAGATCTCACCTCGCCGTTGATCATAGTCGACGGTTTCGACCGTCCCTCCTTCATCGATACCAACGATTGCAAGCGGCGGCATTTGCCCAAGGAAGGAGAGAAGGCTACATGCTCGCTGCTGATATGCTACCACTCCTGGGTACATCACCCCGTCGGATGGCTCGATCTCCCCCATTAGCTTCTCGATCAATGACGTCCGGATTCTACGCTTGAAGCAGCAGGCAATTGATCGTGCAGCCGCAACAAGATCCGCAGACGAACTCGCCAACCCTTTGCCTTCTGGAAGTTCAGAATGCAAAAGAAGGATTCCTCCTGAGACGCCGAGCGCAATCACGAGATTCTCAGCCAGTCGTTTTGCTTTGACTTTATATGACGGATAAACGGTTACGGATTGTGTGCCAGCCATCGGCATGAAGTGAGCTCGCGAAAAGAGTGCAACGGGCATCGTGACCAAGAAGTGAGGGTCCCCCGGAACGGAGCCGACCGGTAGCTGACCTTGCAGTAACTCGCCGAATGTGCCGCAACAAACAGCGCTACCCCCACCGGAATAATCCCCAAGCTGCGGCCCACCCTCGGTGATGCTTTCAGCGGTATTTTCGCCATCGAACGTCTGGTGGTTCATGCATGGCTTCCAGACTTCACCTGCGGCTGCTTCGTTGAGTTCTGCAATCGTGCTCGTCCTGCTTCCTGCAGGACCCACGGAATGGGTCGGATTCTGGATCGACATATCCCCGTCTCATTAATGCTCCAGACGCGACAGAAACCAATGCCTCTGCTGGGCGAATGACAGCGGCGCTTGCGACGTACGCTGCAAGGCTTGATTTGGCGGGGCCGCACCCAACAGGGCAGCGTCTGTCGCAACGATTTGGCGCGTTCGATCAAGTTTCATTTGGACCTCCTCGGCCGGGACGCGAGACCGTTAGATCGCAACGGAGAATTTCATTATGTTCGGAGCAATTTGTGTGCCACTTAAGAGGTTGTGGTGAGTAAGCTTCGAGAACCATATTGCGCGACGCAATGACGAATACTTGCGCCTCAGTGTGTCGGGTTCCGAACACTGACGTCCCGCACCGGACAGGGCTGTTACAGAAGCTGACGTCCGGGACGGGGGCTCGGACAGCACGGTGGTCAACATTCTTTTCAGTAGCCTGAGCTTATCGAGGCCAACTGAACACAGGAGTCCCGATGACCGCCGCCATGGCCTCATGAGAAGAGCACGGATTCCGGATCTTCGGCACCGGTTGATCGCCTTTGCCTCTGAGGCGCCTGATGGACTCGGAAAGTCCAGTAGTGCGCATCCTCCTGTCCGATGTAGCTACCGTTGCTCAGATATTGTACTCGTGTAAGAATGCCCGCCTTCTCAAGACGCAGCACCTCATTTTCAAAAGATGTTGCCTCTGAATAGCTCCTTTCAGAGCTCACCACCACAAATCCATTCGGGCGTGTCACGCGGGCCAACTCGCGCAGCCCATGCGGGCAGACATGTCCGCGTGCGAAGACGCCGCAGCACACGGTCATATCATAGCTCGCGCTGGAATAGTCCACGAGCGGTCTATTGAGATCAACATCTCCTTGGACATTGCGGTAGATCCCGATTTGCCTTGCCATTTCGGCCATCGTTTCGCAGAGATCAAAGCCGTCGATCAAGCGGAAGCCGAGATGGTACAGTTCAATGCCAACCAGGCCTGTACCGCAGCCAGCATCCAGGATCGCCATGGCTTCTCGGTCTTTAACAAGATAGGCTGCTTGCACGGCGCCAGCCAGTTCGGTTACTATCGAGGGGCTGCGGTAGTGTTCGCGTTCTAGGTCCAACTCGTAGCAACGAGCCCACTCACCATAATATCGGACCAGCCGTTCCGCATCACCGTCGAGAGTATGCGATGCCTCGATCCGCTTTTGGGCGGCTTGCCTCAGTGCGTTTTGTCCGCTCAACGTGTTCATGTATTTTCCTCCTGCTGAGTAAACGCAAGCTGGCATTTCACAATCTGAGAACTGCCGGTTCATAGACCATCTTCGCCGACTAATTGCTCACCACGTTTGAAGCTCGTCGTTGCCAAAATTTGACACCAGCCTTTGCCCAGCGTCTTTCCTTCGGGATCGCCCACACGGTGAGCGCCGGGGAGGGGTCGTGGTAGATAATCCATTCAACACCAGTCTGATCAGTAACTGCGAAGGAGCACCTTCGTCTCTCGAATCCTAAGAAGTCGCCGGTGGCTACCTCGTCGGTCTCAGCTCGATAAGCCAGATCTCCGAGAGCCCCCGGACGTACGGCTAAGGAAAATTCACAGCAGCAAGTTGCATACCAGTTTGGGTACCCATGGGCATTACTCCCGTTCGTCACGAACGGCGTAATTCACGGACGTCGTAGCGCATCCATGCAATTCTGAACATACGAGTGCTCGGGGTGTGGGGCGGCACCGTGAGAGTGTCCCCTATCCCGAATCCTTTTAAAGGGCGACGTGCTTTAACGTCACGCTCATCGTCACAAGCCGACTTTCATTTCGAGAATGTTCTGGGGGCCGATTGGGCCGCAGAAAGTAACGCCTGTGTCCCAAAACCCCGACTTCAGATAAGTTTCTCTAGCTGTCACATTGCGTACGTTGACGCCTAGCATGAGACGGGTGGCGTATGGTCGGTTTGTTAATATCCATCCAACGGCAAGTCTAATTGCTGCTTTGCCATATCCGTTGCCCTGGTATGACTGGCCTATGCGAAAGCTGTGCAAGGTAATTGCATCAGGCGGTGACCATTCCGGCACCGCCGACTGTTCACGCAGGACAAAAAAGCCAACCACATGATCCCGAACGACGATCGAGAACGGGTGCTCCAGTTCGCGGCGTGAGCTGTTCTGAAGCTCAGAGAACACCATATCCAACGGGTCTACAAACTGTTCTTGCTCCGACTCAAGCTTCAAATGCGCGACTATGGCGTGATCGAAGCGAGACAATGCTTTCAGCATCGCGCCACACCCCTGCTCAATAGGCTCTGCGGTCTTGCGGTGTTCCAGCGTATTGGGTTGAAGAGAATTTGGACTGGTTGATCGCCGCATGGGCCCGATTCCAGGAAGTGGCTGAAGGAGCGAGAGCCTTGGCGCATGGCTTAGTGACTGGATAGCAATTCATCGAGTGTTCGCCTGCCCCAACGGCACCAGGACCAGCCGGTCGGTTCCCTCACGCCTGCCAGGCTGGCTGCCCCCAAACAGAACGGATTTGGAGTATCAACGCGACGGCCATATGGCGACAGTCCACAGTCGAACTTCGGGATCAGTTGTGCCTCTGGAAGAAGATAAGGTTTGCGGTATAGACAGCGGGAACCAGAGTATTTCGCAAACTGTGTTCTCACAACAAGGACGCATAGATCAGAGCAGTTCCCGCCGAGAGACGTTATTCTGCCTAGCTGATCAATAGTGTCATGATCCACCAATCACGTTGTGGTGAGGCAGTTCGGCTGTTTTTCCAAGCATGCGTTGACAAAAGGGGCCAATTTAAGAACACCTATCATGGATCGTAACCAGCCTGGCGGGGCTCCGGATCGCTTCCGGTAACATCTCGATATTTGCGTCGACCCCATTTGAATCGACACCATTCCTCCGATACCTCCTCTAATGAAACGATATCCTTTGGCCCTTCCCAATCCCGAATGAGGTCTTTGCTCCAGTTGTTCAACCATCCGGGATTAAACATCGTCTCCGCATAACGGACGCCATGGTCCGGTAGAATGGTGAGAACGTTCTGCGAGGGGTCCCGAGCTGCACGCCATTCCGCAACAGCAAGAGCTGCACCGCTGGACGGCCCGACGAGCATTCCGGTACGTCGATGGAAGTCGTGCACCCTCTGAACCATTTTCGGTACCGGCACCCAATGGACTTCGTCGCAGAGCTCGAAATTTACGTTGCCCATGGGAATTCCTGCGCCCATCGCCAGGATCTGTTCGAACGTTTCCCTGCACATCTTGCTGATCCGCTTGGCCTGAGCCCCAAAAATCACGCTTCTATTGTGATCGACTGCGATCACCTCCAAGGCCGCGTTCTCGCGCTGCAAAACAGACGCAATTCCAAAGAGCGACCCCCCGCTTCCAACTGCACCAACGATCGCATCGACTTTTGGCTGTACCATGAGGGCTCGCTCGGCAACCGGCCGGTAAGAGGATGAATTTAGTGGGTTTGAGTACTGTTGCGGCCAATAGCTATCAGGAACTGATGAGCGTAGCTCGACCAGCACGTTGAGGCGCGCCTGCTGAATTCCACCTTCACAATTGTTACTGCCGTGGACCGTATGCAGGATTGCGCCCAAATTTTCCAATCGCCAGCGCACGATTTCAGAGGTTGGGCCTGTGACCAGCGTAAGGTGCAGGTCATATAAAGAACACAGGATAGCTAAGGCTAAGGCGAACGTGCCAGAACTGCTCTCAATCACATGCCCCCCGGCCCGCAATTGACCGCTTGCCAGTGCGGCGTCGAGAATGTGCTTTGCCGGAGTAAACTTCATTAGGTCGAACTTCGCGGCGACGAGATTGTGCGAGACCTGTACGAAGGTCGGGAGGGAAAGCGCTTCGGTGACATTTGCGCCGAAAGGTTTTGGAAGTGCATTCATGCTTCTACTCACCCTCGCTATCGTGAATCGCCAAGCGGTTGAGGTCCTGCCGCGTTAGACAGCTTGTTCGTTTAGCTCTACTTGGAGCCTATGGTTTTCGGTCGCCCTAGAACCCGATCTGGCAGACCTGATATGTTGCGTGCTCCCTTCGCTCCATCGGTCACGGTTGCCGCGACTTCAATGTCAGCCGACAGCTCCTTCGACCCGCGACAAGGAGACTTCAAAAGTTGTGCCAACCTAGCTGGTCGAACTGGAAAAGAATTTTTGTGATTTCACTTCAGACATTTACCCTCAAGCGTGACAAGAGATCGGCCAAGTAAGGCTGTGTCGCTCGCCCGACAAACCCCACAGTTGGTGTCGGATAGCGGTCGCGCCCCGTATACGTCGAAGTCGCCGAAGTGGCCTGCTGCCGGTCGGGTGGACAGTTGCGGTTCTCGATCTGCTTTTCTGCTTTCCGTCGTGCTGGACGCAAACCTCTACGCGCCGCCACGCGCGGACCCCATTCGCTTGCGACCTGCCAGCAAGCTCCTGCCCAAGCTCAAGGCCGTCGCCGAGCGCACGACAAACGAACTGGTGGAGAATTCTCGCTTCCGAATCGTACCGCGAGGATAAATATCAACTAACATTACTACAGGCACCGGACTGCGGTCTCCCGGCAAATCGTCCCGTTGAGGGTTCTCGCCCGGTCGGCCAGCGCCCGGTGCAGGCCGGATCCCGATCTCTTACCGCCGGACATCCCTGCCCTCTTTGTCCGACGCTGGCAGGTCGAGGTCACCTTTGCCCAAATGCGCGCTCATGTAGGGTGGAGACGCAACGTAAAATGTTCCGACTTGGCAATCGAACCAACCCTGCATTGCTCGACCTCTATTCGGTCGTCACCACGTGGGCCGATATCCCTTACCCTGTGCCGCGGCATGGTACACCAAAGCCGCTTCACATTAAGCGACGCCATCGCAGCCGTCCGCCTGCAATTGTGGACCGCAGACATTTAACCACGGTCAGCAAGCCCACCACCACTACAAACCGCCCGACCGCCTCATCCGTATGGCCCAGGCACTCTGCTATGCCGCATAATGGGCAAAGTTGAGACAAAATGTAGCCGCGTTACCATCACCCGGCGCGCGTCAAAAAAAGGGACCGCTATTTCTTGCCCAACGCGTCGGGCACCTCGTGAACTCGTGGTTCGCACCAACGGTCGCAAGCACTCGCTTGTGGGCGTTTTCCCTGGAACGGGGAACAGGATTCCTCGACCGGCGAAGCGAATTCAACGCGTGAACCGCTTCTGCATGTCCAATGTCTGACTATGTCGGACATGCCACATAGCGGTACGAGCGCCATCGGGTTGTTTCAAAACGATTTCTCCTTTGGCGCGGCGCATGCAAGCAACGTATCACTAACCGAGAATCTGGTCGGAGGTCAGAAACACCATTTACCTCGGATCGCCGCACAGCACGCAACGGAGGTCAACGCCAATGACAAAAAGGGCGCTCATCCTGGTTGAAGGCCACAGGGGTCTTGGTTTGCCCTACGTGAAAACGGCCCAGCGGCTTGGTCTGCATCCAATTACTCTGTCGGCTGATCCAACTCAGTACGACTATCTTTTGGCGGAAGGAATTGAGGCAATTCGTATCGATACAGACAATCTCGATGCGCTGATCCACGAATGTGCCAGGGTATCTGCAACCTATGCAATTTCGGGAATTACCGGCTTTTCGGGCGCCGACGACTCGGCCTGTGTGACGGCTGCCGAGCTCTGCCGGCATTTTGATCTACCGGGACCGAACCCAGCATCGATTGAACGATGCTGCGACAAATTTACTCAACGTGAGCTTCTCGCGAAGGCTGGTGTTCAAATACCTGCTTACCGCTTGGCGTGGAACGCGACGGATGTAGAACGCGCCGCCTCAGAGATCGGCCTGCCAGTGGTTCTTAAGCCGGCCGTCGGCAGCGGCAGTAGCGGTGTCCAATTGTGCCGCAACTTCGACGAGTTGGATGAACATACAGCCTATCTATTTGGCGGGAAGCATATATGGCGTTCCTTGCCCAGGATACTGGTCGAAGAATTTGTACAAGGCCCACAGTATGGCGCCGAAATAATGGGAAATGAAGTCGTTGGGATTGCGCCGGCTGATTTCGGCCCGCCGCCGCATTTCGTCTTCCATGGGGTGAGCTTTCCGGCCCCGCTAACTGATGAAGAGCATAAACGCATCGCCGATCTTTCGCTAATCTGCCTGCGAGCTCTCGACCTTGGCTGGGGACCAACGAATGTTGAATTCCGGTGGACGACGCGCGGCCCAGTTGTCATTGAAGTCAATCCGCGTATTCCTGGCACACCCACCCCTCAACTGGTTCAGCTGGCTTACGGTATTGATCTCGTCGCCGAGCACATAAAGCTCATCATCGGCGAGGAATGGGATCTGCGTAGAAGGCATTCGCACACTGTGGCCGCGCGGTTCCTAGTTCCTGATCGCGACGGCATCCTCGAGACGATCAATGGCGACAGGGCGGCTACTGTAGAAGGTATAGTTGAGGTCAAACTGTATGCTGAACCCATGCGGCCGATTGTCAGGAAAGGCGATTACCGCGACCCGATCGGACATGTCATCGCCGTTTCACCCAGTTTTGCTCAGACCGAGACGATACTTCAGGATGCCGTAGACTTGATCGATTGGTCAATCAAGCCGTTTCCAACTGCCTCCGAATAGGACCAATTTGGCCCCTACTTGGCAGGCTATTGAAGAGAAGTCGATCACGCAACAGATGGGGTATTCGGTTCATCTCGCTGAACGCCTGGCTCCTTTTTGGATCATGACGTTCGTCTGATGCTCAGAGCCGAACTGGCAAGAGGAGATCGGCATGAGCGTCTATGCAGGACTGGATACTTCACTCGACACGGTAGCTATTTGCGCTATCGGAAAGACCGGCGAGATGCCGTGGCAGGGGAGGTCCTCGGTGAACTGGATGCGGTGACGGCTGCACTTCAGCGACGGCGGGACGATCTGGTTCGCGTTGGCTTGGAAACTGATGCACTCGTTTCGATTCCGTCTTCGAGATTCATCGGTCCCTCCATTCAAGCTTGAACGCATTCTTGCGATCAATCGTTGAATGGCACAGTAGTACTTCTGTAATGGGCCCTTACTCGTCAAGTCCCTTCGAGTGATCATCACGCCGCTGGGATCATGCTTCTGTCCGTGGTCAGCACGAAGACTGCCACATCATGCCATCAGATCCTTTGAGCCGGCAGGTCAATCTAGGACGCGTGATTTGCCGAAGCTTTCACAGCACTACTCCCGACCTTGCCAAGCCCTCGTCCCAGCGACGGGACCTCGAAGAAGCAGCGCCTATGGCGGCCTGCCTCGCTGCCTTGTTCCTCCTTTACGCGGTTACGGTGTCCTTGCCCCAACGGAACTGACTGACATCGGCCCACATGCGATGGAGGACGGTGGCGAGCTTGCGGGCCAGCGCCACCTTTGCCCGTTTCATGCCGCGCCGCTTCGCCACGTCCATCGCCCAGCGCTTCAGGGCGGAGAACCGCGTGGCGCGCGTCAGCATGATGTGCGCCGCTTCATAGAGCGCGGTTCGCACCATTCCATCGCCGACCTTGCTGATGCCCGGCGTCGATGTCGGTCTCGCCGGATTGATATTTCTTGGGCGTCAGTCCGAAGTACGCACCGACGGTTCGGGATTTTGCAAACCGCCCCGGATTGTCGACCGCCGAACGATAGGTGAGCGCCACCAGAGCCCCGACACCGGGCGCGCTCATCAGCCGCTGGCAAACAGGATCGACACGGGCGATCTTCAGCATCGCGCGGTGCAGCCGGGTAAACTCGTTCCACAATAAGGCCCGGGCCTGCAGCATCGCGCCGATCACCGTCGCAAGCATGTCATGGCCTTCGATGAGTTCGCGAATGCGCGCCTCGAAGGCACACGGCTCGGCGACCATCGCGCCCGGGTCGAGCGCAAGCTTGCCGAGCTTCACGCTGGGTAATCCGGGGGTCGGCGATGCGATCGCTGAAGGCCTGCGCCAGGGACGGGTGCGTCTGCGCGATCGAGACGCCGCCGTGTTGCTCGCCAGGGCCGACCGGCGCCATCTGTTCTAAGCGTGGACGGATGCACATCTGCCAAAGGCAGTAATCGACCAAAACTGCGCGTGCGGAGGCGCTCGATGCTGCGCCGGCATTCGACTGGGCGCGATTTTCTTGGGCGAGGTCCTCAGAGATGAGGATATCGCCACACTGCACCGGGGAGCAGATCGTGTTTCTTCAACCGCCGCTCCG
>NZ_RZSF01000258.1:0-9883 GCF_004023325.1 Mesorhizobium sp. M1A.F.Ca.ET.072.01.1.1
TTCCAGATGACCGCGGACGAGCTTCCCTTGATGGGGACGGCCTGGGGCCTGCCGAATGTGTGGCTAGCCGAAGGCGTGCCAGGCGGCATCCTGTGGGGCGGCACGATCGGCTATTACCTGTCGGAACGGATCGTCGAAGGCGGCAACAGCCTCGACACCTCGGATCTCGATCCGCGTCGCTTCGGCGACTACGCCAACAAGGCCTGGACGCGCGAAAAGGTCCGCGAGGCCTGGGGCACACATGCGGAGCAGAAATATCCGGGACAGGACATGCCCGCCGCCCGGCCGCAGAAGACCGCGCCTTCCTATGACAGGCTGACCGAGCTCGGCGCCGTCTGGGGCGTTCTCAATGGCTGGGAGATGCCCAACTGGTTCGCGCGCGACGGCGTCGAAGCCAAGGACCAGTATAGCTGGCGATGGACGCCGAAGGGGAACCTCGTCGCCGAGGAAGTCCAGGCGGTGCGCACTGCCGTCGGCCTGGTCGAGATGACGCCCATGACCAAGTTCGAGGTGTCCGGACCGAACGCGGCCGCCTGGCTGGACAGGATCATTGCCAATCGCTTGCCGGCGGTCGGAAAGGTGACGCTGGCGCATCACCTCACTGCGGGCGGCGGCGTGCAGGCGGAGTACATGGTGGCGCGGCTCGGAGAAGACCTGTTCTACCTGATCTCGACGCCGCGCGCCGAGCACTGGAATTTCGACGATCTCTCAAGGCTGCTGCCCGCCGACGGCAGCATATCACTGAAGAACGTCACCAACGATCGCGGCTGCTTCACCGTCGTCGGGCCCAAGGCACGCGAAGTGCTGCAGCCGCTGACCGAGATCGATCTTTCGAACGAAAAGTTCCCGTGGTTCAACGTGGCGACCGGCAGCGTCGCCCTGGCCAGCGACGTGCGGCTGCTGCGCGTCAACTATGAGGGCGAGCTCGGCTGGGAACTCTATCACCCGCTCTCCTATCAGCGGCAGCTGCTGGATGCCATCCTCAAGGAGGGCGAGAAGCACGGCATGCGGCTTGTCGGGCTGCATGCGCTGGAGTCGCTCAGGCTCGAAAAATCCTATCGCGCCATGTATCGCGACATGAACCCTGAGCTCAACGCGCTGGAGAGCGGGCTCGAGCGCTTCATTCGCCTCGACAAGGGCGATTTCGCTGGCCGCGAGGCGGTGCTGAAATACAAAGCGAGGAACGACCAGCGCCGGTCGGTGACGCTCAAGATCGAAACCGACGGCGCGAGCACGCTTGCCTCCGAGGGCCTCTACATCGACGGCGAGCTTGTCGGGCGCATTACGTCGGGCGGCTACGGCTATGCGCTCGGCCATGACGTGGCGTTGGCCCTTCTGCCGGAACGTCTGAGCAAACCCGGCACCAAGCTCGAGGTCGCCATTTTGAGGGAATGGAAGATCGCCGAGGTGATCGCGGACTCGCCTTACGATCCGACCTCGGCCAGGGCGCGTATGTGATGCGCGTCGATCGGATCAACGTCTATTCGGCGCAGTTGCCCGTCAAAGGCGGCATCTACCGCATGGCCAGCGACGACGTGGAGTCGCTGGACTTCACCCTTGTCGAGATCGTGACCGATGACGGCTTGACCGGCTGGGGCGAGACCTGCCCGATCGGACCGGTCTATCAGCCGCACCATGCGCTGGGCGCCCGCGCGGCGATCGCCGAAATCGCCCCGGGTCTGATCGGTGCGGAGATCGCTTCTATCAGACTGCTTGCGAAACAGATGGACGAGCGCCTGAACGGACATGGCTATGCCAAGGCCGCGTTCGACATGGCCTTTCTCGACCTGCTCGGCCAAAAGCTCGGCGTGCCGGTCTCGACGCTGCTGGGCGGCGCGCTGACCGATCGCGTGCCGGCCTATTATTCGCTGATCGTAGGTCCGCCGGACGAAACGGCGAGGATCGCCGCCGACAAGGTGAAGGCCGGCTATCCCCGCCTCCAAGTGAAGATCGGTGGGCGCAACCTCGAAGAAGACGTGGCCGTCGTGCACAAGGTCTGGGAAGCTGTCGGCTACAAGGCGCGCATCGCGGTCGACGGCAACCGGGGCCTGACAATCGCGTCGGCAATGCATCTCGACCGGCTTTGCCAGGCGATCCCCTTCGTCTTCGAACAGCCCTGCAACACCATGGATGAAGTCGCTACGCTGAAGGGCCGGGTGACGCATCCGGTCTACCTCGACGAGAGTACCGAGGACCAGAACGCGGTGCTTCGAGCGATCTCCATGGGCATCGCCGACGGCTTCGGCTTCAAGGTGACGCGCCTCGGCGGCCTCACGAAGATGACAACCGTGCGCGACCTTTGCGCAATTCGCTCGCTGCCGCACAGCTGCGACGACGCCTGGGGCGGCGACATCATCGCGGCGGCGTGTGTCCATCTTGCTGCCACGGTCGAGCCGCGCCGGATGGAGGGGGCCTGGATCGCCCAAGAATATATCGACGGGCATTTCGACCGGAAGAACCCGGTCGTGATCGAAAAGGGCCACATAGCCGTGCCGCAGCGGCCGGGCCTGGGCGTGAAACCCGAGGCCGGGATATTCGGCAGTCCGCTGGCGACTTACGGAGCCTGACAACCGGCCAGGCTTTGGCCCAGCCGATCACTTCTTGGGTCTCGCGGATCGTTCCGCCTCATCCCGCGTTGAGTGGCACGCAAAGGGAGGAACGGCAATGGATGATGATCGGACCGAGAAGATCAGGCAGCGTGCCTATGAGCTCTGGCAGCGCGAGGGCAGTTTGCATGGCGACCATGAGCGGCACTGGCGCCAGGCCGAGATGGAGATCGATCGCGAGGCGGCGCTGCCGCTCACGGCAGGCGATGCGCTGCCTGGAACGCGCGAGATCGACAGCGCGGATGTGCTGACGGTCGAGGCGCTTGCGATACGCACCGGCATATCGGCCCAAGAAGCGCAGGAGTTGCTCGACAGGCTGGGCAGCGACCGCGCCGCGATCGAGCAGGCGGCGCGGAGCATCCGGGCACGGAAAGGGCTGTAGGTCAGGAACCACGACGCGTGCGACGGTTGCCGGCATTCGACGTCGGCGGAACCCTCGTTGCCATCGACAGTTCCTCCTGTCTAACCACAGGAGACCTGTCATGGATCACACCAACCACGTAAGGCTGACAAACGCCGAACTGACTCCCAGCATTCTCGAAGGCGCAACCATCTACGGCCCGGACGACGAAAAGATCGGTTCGGTCGACCACATGCATGGCAGCCAGGTCGTCATCGATGTCGGCGGCTTCCTCGGCATCGGTGCAAAGCCGGTCGCCGTCAGCGCCAACCAATTGGATTTCATGCGCGACGAGGACGGCGACGTCCACGCCGTGACCAGATGGACGAAGGACCAGCTGAAGTCGATGCCCGAGCATCACGACTGAGCACGGGAGGGTCCGACGAGAGCCGGGCCTCCATTCAGCAGGTCGCGCTCGGCGGCCTGCACGTGGCCCCCGCGCTCAACGAGACGACGGCGGTGGAGAAGCCGGCGACGCCGCTCCGCCGCGGCTCCCCCTCAAAAACTGGTAGATTGCCGTGAGCCGCACTGTCTGGTTGGATATTTCGAGCTTGTTGCCGGGGCTAACGAAGGAGGCCATCAGCCCTTCATTGAATTGCTGTAGACCTGCACGCCGACGCGCTCGTTGCGGCGCCAGCGCACCACGGCCCGATAGACGGCGTCGTCATCGGGAACAATGAGCGTGAAACGGTCGGGCAATTCCACCTGCGGCCCGACGCGCAGTTCGGCGCCATGCTCGTGCTGGTTACGGACGGAGCACTTGATGCTGGCGTCGCCGGTGACGATCGTGGCCTCCTTCAGCACGAATTCTCGTGAATGAAGACGGCGCTCTAAGTGGGGAAAGGTGGCCATGATGCACTGGTCCCGAAACTTGCCCGGCGGGCTCAAACTCCCTCGCCCGACGCACCACCCTAGCGCAGACGTGTTTCCGTTCCGTTAGCGTTTTCTAATCACTGCCCACTCGCCGATCCCGTTTCCGCACAGGCGGCGCCGGACCGAACGAGGTTGCCGCAAGACGCTAATGCCGCTTGAAATACTGCACCTCGCGCTCGTGCTTTTCGGCAGCCTCGCGCGACTTGAAGGTGCCGAGATTCCGGCGTTTGCCGGTCCTCGGATCCACCTTGCGCGAATAGAGCCGGTAGTCGCCGGACTTCAGCTTGCGGATCATGGGACACCTCCTCTGCTCGTAAGTCTAATCCACTCGACCTGTCCAGGGTTCCAGCAGCGAACGTGATCCATTTCACGGAAGCGCCGCGCCGAATGTCGGAATCGACGCGGTAGCGACACGATTGGGTCGGATTATTTGTACTCAAACGACTTCCGCGGCGTTAGTCTTTGCGTCCGCGAGCATGCCGGACTGGAGGAGGGTGAGATGGCGACGGCCAAGCTTCACGGCGTTGAACTCGTCAAGGGCCAGAGGTGGACGGTGCGCGTCACCGCCTACGGCACAACGATGACCTTCCCTTTCGAAGCCGAGCAATATGCGCGCTCCTATGCCGATGGTCAGGCCTTCCGCCTTGGCGTCGAGGTGGTCGAGTTGAAGGACTGCGCCTGATCGGCTGCCGGCGTAGCGATCGCCGCCATGGGTTCGCCGCGCGACAAATCTATCGCCAAGCTCCGATAGCGGCGGACCTTATGCAGAAACTGGCAAGAAGTCGGTGTCGTGCCGCATCACTTTGTCGACCCGTTCGCAAACCACGAGCCTCGATCTACTTCATGAAGCATCTGGCGCTCTAGGTTTGCGGCAACCAGGCGACCTTCTCGCCATCCTCCTTGATGAATTCGCGCACGGGGTTGTCGAGCAGCGGCAGCACCGCCTCCGACGGCCGGCAGAGCCTCGTGCCTTTGGGCGTCTCCACGATCGGCCGGTTGATGAGGATGGGATGGGCGAGCATGAAACCGATCAGCTCGTCGTCGCTCCATTTCGGATCGGCGAGGCCAAGCTCCGCGTAGGGCGTGCCTTTCTCCCGCAACAGGTCGCGCGGGGTGATGCCCATCGCCGCGATCAATTCGAGTAGCCGTTCGCGGCTCGGCGGCGCCTTCAGGTATTCGATCACCATCGGCTCCTCACCGCTGGCGCGGATCATGGAAAGCGTGTTGCGCGAGGTGCCGCAAGCGGGGTTGTGGTAGATGGTGACCGTCATGGCTCGGCTTTCAGTGGCTCGGATTGCTCGATGGATTCGGGCCGCAGCAGCCATCCCATCAGCGCCAGCGCGATCAAGGCGCCGAGCAGTTCGGCGACGATGAAACCCGGGAGATCGGCCGGCCTGATGCCGGAAAAGCTGTCGGTGAGCGCACGCGCCACGGCGACGGCCGGATTGGCGAACGACGTAGAGGCGGTGAACCAGTATGCGGCGGTGATGAAGAGGCCTACCAGCCATGGCACAGCCCGTCGCTCAAAGCGCAGGCCGGCGAGAATTACAGCGACCAGGCCGAATGTCGCGACAATCTCCGAAAACCATTGCGCCGGTCCGGCGCGCAGCTTGGTCGCGATTTCCAAGGGCGGCAGGGCGAACATGAGGTGCGCGGCGATCGTGCCGGCGATGCCGCCGGCGAACTGCGCGGCGAGATAGGCAGGCAGATCGCGCGGCGGGAGCGACCGGTTCAAACAGAAGACGAGCGAGACGGCCGGATTGAAATGCGCCCCGGAGATCGGTCCGAGGATGGTGATCAACACCACCAGCATGGCGCCGGTCGCGAGCGTGTTGGCGAGCAGCGCCAGCGCGGTGTCATGCGTCAGCGTCTCCGCCATGATGCCGGAACCGACCACCGTTGCCACCAGCAGGCCGGCGCCCAGGGCTTCAGCAACGGCACGTCGCGGCAGATCGTAAGAGATCATTGCCGGGTCCCCTCGCCTGGCCGGCAGCACGGGGCGGCGAGCGCCGGCGTGCAGATTTCCGGCCGGCCCGAGCAGCAATCCTCCATCAGGAAGCGGATCAGAGCGGAAAGCGCATCGTATTCCGCGCTGTAGACGATCGAGCGTGCGTCGCGGCGCGTGCCGACCAGGCCGGCGCGCTCCAGTTCCTTGAGATGGAAGCTGACATTGGACGGAGAGACCTCGACCTGTTCGGCAAGCGAACCGGCGGCGATGCCGTCCGGCCCGGCAACCACCAGCAACCGAAGCAGTTTCAGCCGCGTTTCCTGCGACAGCGCACCAAAGGCCATCAGGGCTTGTCGCTCATCCACGTTTCAACAATCCTTGAAATATTGAAACGAGGCATAGCCGACATGCTCACTCCTGACAAGAAATATCGTCCCCGCTCCTCCATTGGATCCTCGGACCTGACCATCGGCGATCTGCTCCACACGCTGGCTGATTACCAAGACAAGCCGCTGGTGTTTCGTTACGACGCGGCCGGCCGGTGAAATTTCCACCCCAACTAGGATAGTGGGTCGGTTTGAAATCGCGGGTTAGCCCAAACTCCCCCGTCCATCACGCTCTATTGAACAACTGTGAATGATCGCCAGCTTCCCCCAAACCCTTGATTGTGATGATTATCCGACCGCCAGAGCACACCCAACAATGTCGCTCTCAGCAAGGAAAAGGGCTCGCGTCTAAACGCCGCGAGCCCTTCTCTTTTGCGTCACGCGCTTTTTGTAAGGGCCGCGCACGTGGGCTTCTCGGCTTCGACAAGCGCAACGATGTTCGCGATTCTCCCAAAGCTGGTCGGTGACGCCCGTTTCCGTCTATTTCCAGACGGGGCCTAGGCGAAAGCGCCTATTCTGATCGGGGGTGGACTTCAAACTGACCTGCTACCCAAATTAGCGATCTCTTGTATTTCTAGAAAATGAGGATCATGCTTGGCTCAATGCGTGGCAACCTGATGCGCAGCGGGGTGGATAAAAGGGTAAGGCGCCATGGAATTCGCAGTCTGCTATGACCACAGCGTGATCGATCTGGCTTGGTCGATCTTCCTCGGCATCACGACGGTTTTCATGTTCTTGGCGCCATTGGCCGTTGCGCGGCTGATTGCGATCTCGCGCGGGGCACCTGTCGGACGGCTTCAGCCGGCCTGACAGCCGAGAGACCTCTCCTAGCCGACGATTTTTAGGCCAGGCACTTCGCCGAACAGCGCCGAGCAGTCGATCTCGTCCCGGAAAAGCGCGTCGGGATCGAGCACCAGCCACGATGTATGCGTACGAAGATCCCTCAGTCTAGCGTTCTTTTCGGCGCGCGCCTGGCGCTCCGCCTCGGCAATCGAGGCCAAGCCTGGCATCTCGGCCTTGTGAAGGTGAGAACTCCTCGACATAGCGAGACAAAACGCGGTCGCCCTATTTTGCGTTCCAGCCCATCCGCCTGAAAACAAGTGCCGTGATCATACCCGCGAGCACGACCAAAAGCCGGATGGCCAAGGCCACCCCAAGCCGCCGCACGTTTCATTCGCGCCGCCATCGCTACGAGCGGCCCGGCTCGAATCAGCGCAGACCCAGAAAACTCAAAATGGCGATCACGATGACGATAGCACCTACGATCCAGATGATGTTGTTCATGGTCCTCTCCACATGTCGGCGGTCAGGAAACGCGCCTGCCAAGGGGGCATAGGCCGAAGTTTCTTTCGGAAGCCCTCGCAAAGACCTCAACACTTAGAAACTGCTAATGTTCCGCCCGCATCTGTGCCGAGGGCCGGACTAGGCGTTCTTGGCACCTGCAAGCGGTTTCTGCAGCCTCGACGGCCGCGCTGTTAACCGCTCGCCTGAAGGCGGGACCAAGGTCGGTGTCGCAATTGCCGCGGCTGGCCTATACTCTTTGTCCGTGGTGGGGTGAATCGCGCGTATGGTCAGGGAGACCTTGAAGCGATCTGTGCAAATCTGGAGCGGGCTGTCGCTGGCCTGGCAGTTTGTGATTGCCGGCGGCATCGGGCTTTTGGCGGTGATGCTCGTGGTTGGCCTTTGGGTGACGTCGCAAATCCGCGAAGGCGTGATGCACAACTCCGCCACCACGACGGCGCTCTATGTCGACAGCGTGATCGCGCCGCTGCTGCCGGACCTGCGCAAGAGCCGCGAGCTCGACGACACGGTTAAGCGGGCGCTGGACGAGACGCTCGGCCAGGGCGCGCTCGGCAAGAGGCTGGTGTCGTTCAAGCTGTGGCGGCGCGACGGCACGGTGCTTTATGCCGATAACTCGACACTGATCGGCAAGACGTTTCCGCCCAATCCCAATCTGATCTCGGCCTTTGAAGGCAATGTCGTGGCGGAATTCAACAACCTCGCCGACGATCCTGAGACCAACGAAGAGAAAGCGGTGACCGCGCCGTTGTTCGAGATCTACAACCCCGTGCGCGAGCCTTGGTCGGGCGAAGTGGTCGCGGTATCGGAGTTCTACGAGCTCGCCGACGATTTCCAGGAGACGCTGAACTCAGCGCTCAGATGGACCTGGCTGGTGGTGGCCGGCGCCACCGCCGCCTCGCTGGCTCTTCTGTCGGGCATCGTTTTTCGCGGCAGCCGCACCATCCAGACGCAGCGTGCGGCGCTGGAAGCCAAGGTCACCGAGTTGCAGGAGGCGCTGGCGCAGAACTCGTCGCTGCGCCAGCGGGTGCAGCGCGCCTCGCGGCGAGCCACCGCCATCAACGAACGCTACCTCAGGCGCATCGGCGCCGACCTGCATGACGGCCCGGCGCAGCTGGTGGCGCTTGCCGCGCTCAGGATGGACAGTCCGGTGCTGATCGACCCCGCCACGCCCAAACTGCAGCGCGAGGCCGAAATCGCCGGCATTCATAAGACGTTGGGCGAAGCGATGAGCGAGATACGCGGCATCTGCAACGGCCTGGTGCTGCCGCAGATCGAGACGCAGGCGGTGGCCGACATATTGCGGCTGGCGGTCGCCGAGCATGAGCGCCGCACCGACACCAAAGTGCTGCTGACGCTGCCGGAGCGCTTGCCGGAACTCGGCACCTCAGAGAAGATCAGCATCTATCGTTTCGTGCAGGAAGGACTGAACAACGCCTTCCGACACGGCAAGGGCAAGGGCCAGCAGGTGAGAGCCACGATGAAGGGCGGCAAGCTTTTGGTCGAGGTGCAGGACACCGGCCCGGGCTTCAATCCTGCGCGAAGCGAAGGCCTCGGGCTCGCCGGTCTCAGGGAGCGTATCGAAAGCATTGGCGGGCAATTCGAGACGCTTTCGGGGCCGGGGGGAACGAGACTGGTAATCACATTGTCTGTCGAGGAGCAGCCGTGACCGCACCCATCCGCATCGCTATTGTCGACGACCATCCGCTGTTTCGCGAGGGCGTGGCGCGCAGCCTCGGCGAGATCGGCGGCTTCGAGCTTGTGGGCGAAGGCGCCAGCGCCGAGGACGCCGAAAAGCTGGTCCGCGCCAGCGCGCCCGACGTGCTGCTGCTCGACATCAGCATGCCGGGCGGCGGCCTCAACGCGCTGGCCAGCATCCTTTCGGCGACGCCCGAGCAGAAGATCGTCATGCTCACCGTGTCCGAGACCAATGCCGACGTCGCCCAGGCGCTGAAGGCGGGAGCGCGCGGCTATGTGTTGAAAGGCGTCGGCTCCAAGTCGCTGGCCGAGATCCTGCGCGACGTCGCCAACGGCCAGAGCTACGTTTCGCCGACGCTTTCGGCCCGGCTGCTGTCGGATCTCTTGCAGCCCACCAGCCGCAAGCCCGACCCGCTCAGCCAGCTCACCGGCCGCGAGGCCGAGATCCTGGGGCTGGTGGCGGAGGGCCTGAGCAACAAGGAGGTCGCAATGCGGCTGTCGCTGCAGGAAAAGACGGTCAAGCACCACATGACCCGAGTGCTCGCCAAGCTCAACGTGCGCAATCGGACGGAGGCGGCGCTGCTGATGCATGAAGCGAGAGAGAGGAATTAGTGAATGGTGAAGCGCCGGCGCGTTCCATTCGGTGAAGTGCCGTCCGCTGATTACTATTCAC
>NZ_RZSF01000259.1:0-9797 GCF_004023325.1 Mesorhizobium sp. M1A.F.Ca.ET.072.01.1.1
TCTCGATGTCGGAGCAGGCGACGCGCTCGACCAGCGTTTCCTTGCGCTGGCGATAGGCGATGAGATCGGCGACCGAAACCTGCTTCAGCCCGTGCTGCGCGGCGAAAGCCTGCACCTCAGGCCCGCGATCGGGCCGTTTTCTTGCTCTCGCCGTCCATTCGCGGCCCTCCTGCTTCTTGCTTTCGAGCCTTTTAGCATGCAGCGGCGATTCTTCGCGACGCCAAATGTCGGCCCTGGCATTCACAATGCCGAGGCGAAGATAATCAATGCATTTCAGCCTGTTGGCTCGGAAACTTGCGGCTGATTGACGAAGCTCGTCAGAACGCGCTCACGTAGAGGCCACCGTCGACCGGGATGTTCTGTCCAGTGAGATAGCCGGCATGAACCGAGCACAGGAAGGCGCAGATCTGGCCGAACTCTTCCGGCGTGCCGAGGCGCTTTGCCGGTACGTCGGCGCTGATGCGGGCCTTGCGCGCGACGGCCGCTGCCGGGTCTTCCGGCGTGCCGGCTTCTTGCGGGCCACGCAGCCGGTCGGTGTCTAGCTTGCCGGGCAACAGGCTGTTGATGGTGACGTTTCGGTCGATGACCGTGCGGGCCACGCCGGCAAGGAACGAGGTCAGGCCGGCGCGGGCGCCCGACGACAGGTCGAGGCCCGGGATCGGCACATAGACCGACAGCGAGGTGATGTTGACGATGCGGCCGAAGCCGCGCTTGGCCATGCCGTCGATGACCGCCTGGATCAGCTCGATCGGCGTCACCATGTTCTGCGTCACGCCTTCGAGGATTTTCGTGCGGTCGAGCTCGCGGAAATCGCGAAGCGGCGGGCCGCCATTGTTGTTGACCAGGATGTCGGGGGCGGGGCAGGCGGCAAGCAATGCCTTCTGCACTTCCGGCTTCGAGACGTCGCCCGCGATCTCGATCACCTCGACACCGAATTTTTCGCGGATTTCCTGCGCCGTCTTCGCCAACAGCTCGGCGTTGCGGCCGTTGACAACAAGGTCGACGCCGGCTTCGGCCAGCGCAATCGCGCATCCGCGCCCCAGTCCCTTGCTCGAGGCGCAAACGATGGCCTTCTTGCCGCGAATGCCGAGATCCATGGTGATTTCTCCTTTTTCGAGGGCGGCAAGCTAGCGCCTGGGCTGGACCAACCGCAACCGTCATACGGTTGTTGCATGAATCGAGGCATAGCACGCCAAAGAAAGGTGGAAATCGCGATGTCCGGTCCAGAGCCCCGCACTTTTCGCACCATGTTCATTTCCGACGTGCATCTCGGCTCGAAAGCGGCCAAGGCCGATTTCCTGATCGATTTCCTGCGCCACCATGACGCCGATACCATCTACCTGGTCGGCGACATCGTCGACGGCTGGCGCCTGCGGCGCAGCTGGCATTGGCCGCAGTGCCATAACGACGTGGTGCAGAAGTTGCTGCGCAAGGCGCGCAAGGGCGCCTCGATCACCTACATCGCCGGCAACCACGACGAATTCGCCCGCCAGTTCCAGGGGGTGCATTTCGGCGGCATCGTCGTGGCCGACCGCGCCATTCATGAGACCGCCGACGGCAGGCGGCTTCTCGTCATCCATGGCGACCAGTTCGACACTGTGGTGCACAATCAGCGCTGGCTCGCTTACCTCGGCGACTACGCCTATGACACGGCAATGCTGGTCAATCGCCTCGTGACGAGACTGCGCCACCTGCTCGGCCTGCCTTACTGGTCGTTCTCTTCCTGGGCGAAGGTCAAGGTGAAGAAGGCGGTGAACTTCATCGGATCGTTCCAGACGGTGCTGTCCGAGGAAGCGCGGCGCTCGCATGTCGACGGCGTGATCTGCGGCCACATCCATCACGCCGCGATCGAAAGCTATGGCGACGTGCAATACATCAACACCGGCGACTGGGTGGAAAGCTGCACCGCGGTGGTCGAGCATTTCGACGGCCGCTTGGAGATCCTGACCTGGGCGCATGTGCTGCCCGAAGTTCCGGCCGGCAAGGACGCGCCGGTGCGCGTCGATCTCATCGATCTCAAGGGCAGGGCGGTCAAGGCTGCCTGAGCGCCTTTCCGGCTCCGAGGTTCCTTGTCTTTCAACAGCTTTAGCCAGATCGCCTGGTCGAGGCGGTTCCGTCGCGCCTTGCCGCGTGATAGGGATCGAAACGCGTTGCGGGTCGTGGAATGCAGCGTAATTGGATCGATTCATGCCGCTGCCGCCGCTTTCGCCTGAGCAACTCGTCAAGCCAGCCCATTTCGAACTGCGCATGAGCCTGATCTTCGCGACATTGTTCGTGTCGCAGGGGACGCATCTGCCCTATTTTCCGCTCTGGCTGGAGGCGAAAGGCTTCCACGCCGAACAGATCGCAGTCATCCTGGCCGCGCCGATGTTCCTGCGCGTCGTGACGACGCCGATGCTCACCGCGTTTGCCGACCGGGCGAAGGACCGCGCCAATGTCTATATCGCGCTGGTCGCGGCGACGATGATCATTTCGGCCGGCTATTTCCTGCCGGCCACCTATGCGGGCGTGCTGGCCATCTCGCTGTTGCTTTCGATCCCTTGGACGCCGCATTCGCCGATGGCCGATTCGCTGGCTCTGTCGGGCGTCCGCCGCTTCGGCTCCAACTACACCGCCATGCGCAAATGGGGTTCGATCTCCTATTTCTGCGCCAATATAGTCGGCGGCTTCATCCTGGCGGCCACCGGCCCGCAAGCAGTTCCGGCGATCATCTTTGTGGCCCTTGCCGCAGCGCTTGCCGCGGGTTTGTGGGCGCCGCGGATGGGCAAGCCTCGCAAGGCGTCGCCATTATCGGCGACCGACATTCAGCATTCGGCGCCAAGCCTCTTCAACGCCTATTTCCTCTATTTCACGCTGGGTGTCGGCATCATCACCGCCAGCCACGCCTTTCTTTACGGCTTCGTGTCGATCTACTGGAAGTCGATCGGCATCAGCGATTCCGTCGTGGGCCTGCTGTGGGCCTGGGGCGTGGTTGCCGAGGTCTGCATGTTCTTGTTCTTCAACCGCATTTTCGCCTCCGTTTCCGTCGTCAGGGTGATGGTGATCGCCGGCATCGGCTCGATCCTGCGATGGGTCGCCTTTCCGCTGGTCTGGCCGCTGGGGCTCGGCGTCGTCGGCTTCTTCGGCGTCCAGACGCTGCATGCGGTTTCGGTGGCGATGGTGCTGATCGGCCTGCAGAAGATGATCGGCGAAACGGTTTCCGAAGAGCGCACGGGCGCCGCGCAAGGCATCGCCTATTTCTTCAACGGCTTCTTCATGGCCGCGGTCACGCTGGTCTCCGGCCCGCTCTACGATCGTCTTGGCGTCGACGGGTTCCTGGCGATGATCCCGATCGCGATCATCGGCCTCGCGCTGATCGGGCTTGCCGCGCGGTCAGCCCCACAGCGCCGGCTGAGGCGGTGAGACCAGCGAGCCCTGGTAGACGAGACCCGGTTCGCGGTCGTGCGCCAAGAGCAGCGGCCCGTCGAGGTCGACGAAATCGGCGCCTTGAGCCAACAGCACTGCCGGCGCCATGGCGAGCGACGTGCCGACCATGCAGCCGACCATGATGCCGAAACCCAACTCGCGGGCACGATCGCGAAGGATCAGCGCTTCGGTCAGTCCGCCAGTTTTGTCGAGCTTGATGTTGACGACGTCATAAAGGCCGACCAGCGCTTCGAGGTTCTTCGCCTCGTGCACGCTTTCGTCGGCGCAGATCGGCACGGGATGCGCGATTTCGCGCAAGATGCCATCACGGCCGGCCGGCAGCGGCTGCTCGATCAGCACTATGCCGTGCTCGGCTGCGAATGCGAGATTCTCGACGATGTTGTTATCGGTCCAGCCCTCGTTGGCATCGAGTATGATGCGGCTTTGCGGGGCGGCTTGCGTCACGGCGCGAATCCTTGCCGCGTCGTTGTGGCCGCCGATCTTGACCTTGAGCAGCGGCCGCGAGGCAGCGGCGCGGGCCTGCGCCGCCATCGCCTCAGGTTCGGCGAGCGACAGCGTGTAGGCGGTTTCAAGCGCCTTCGGCGAAACGACCCCGATTGCGTCCGCCACCGGCCTGGCGCCCAGCTTGGCTTCGAGATCCCACAAGGCGCAGTCGATGGCATTGCGGGCCGCGCCCGCCGGCATGGCCGCGAGCAAGGCGGTGCGGCCGATGCCGTCGATGATCTGGCCGCGCATCGCCTCGATTGCGGCGCGCACGCCTTCCATCGTCTCGCCGTAGCGCCTGTAGGGCACGCATTCGCCGCGTCCGACATGTCCGTTGTCGGCGATCGTCACGGTGATGACTTCGGCCTCGGTTTTCGAGCCGCGCGAGATGGTGAAAGTGCCCGCGATGGGGAATCGCTCCGCCTCGACCGAAATGACACGCGCCATATTTTTCTTCTCCGGCTGTGCGACCCGGTCTCCCGGCAAATCGACACGCCAGTCCCGTCACGCTAAACAGGACGCCATGTTGACCATCCGCAAACGCGACGCAAGCCGCACGCCCGCCGGTGATGCCAATCACCAGCCGCGCATTGCCGTCGGCGAGGAAGGCGACGTGCTCGGCTGCGCTTTTTCGGGTGTCTGGACGACGCGGACCGTGGCATCGGTCGATGCCGAGATGCGCAAGATCGAAAACCGCAACAGCGCCAAGAGGCTGATACTCGACCTTTCCCAGATCGAGAAGATGGACACGGCCGGCGCCTGGCTGATCGATCGGCTGGCGAGCGCTTTCGAGAAGAAAGGCGTCGAAGTCCATGTGCAGGGGCAGAGCGAGATCGCCTCAATCCTGCTCGGCGCGGTGGGCGACGCGGTGCGTCGCGAACCCGAATCGGGGCCGGCCGGACCGCCCAACATCATCCTGCGCGCGCTGGAGCTGGTCGGCCGCCGCGTCTACGAGATGCGCGACGATTTTCTGGCCTCGATGAACATCCTCGGCGCCACCATCCGCGGCGCGCAGATGAAGCTCGGCCGCGGCCATGCCGTCAATCCGGCAGCAATCTTCAACCAGATCGACCGCATGGGCGTCGGCGCCATTCCCGTGGTGGTGCTGATGTCGGCCATCGTCGGCGCCATCGTCGCCCAGCAAGGCGCTTATCAGCTCAGCTATTTCGGTGCCGACATTTTCGTCGTCGACCTCGTCGGCGTGCTGATCCTGCGCGAACTTGGCGTGCTGATGACCGCGATCATGCTGGCCGGCCGCTCGGGCAGCGCCATCACCGCCGAGATCGGCTCGATGAAGATGCGCGAGGAGGTCGACGCGCTGAAGGTGATCGGGTTGAACCCGATCGGCGTGCTGGTGTTTCCGCGGCTCGTCGCCTTGGTGATTGCGCTGCCGTGCTTGGCGATCATCGCGAATTTCGCCGCGCTCGGCGGCGGCATCATCGCCGCCTGGCTCTATTCCGACATTCCACCGGCGGCATTCATCGATCGGCTGCGGGTCGCCATCGACCTCAGCACCATTTTTGCCGGGCTGATCAAGGCGCCGTTCATGGCCATGATCATCGGCACCATCGCTTCGGTCGAGGGCATGAAGGTCGGCGGCAGCGCCGAATCGCTCGGCCAGCACGTGACCGCGTCGGTGGTGAAGTCGATTTTCGTCGTCATCATCCTCGACGGGCTTTTCGCCATGTTTTACGCATCGATCGGGTTTTGAGATGGCGGTTGCAAGCGGCAACGGGGTCAAGACGGCGCAGAACGCGGACGAGAGCGAGATCGTGCTTTCGGTCCGTGACGTCACCGTTGCCATCGAAGACAAGCTGATCCTCGATAAGCTTTCGCTCGATATCGAGCGCGGCGAGATCCTGGGCTTCGTCGGCGCCTCGGGCGCCGGCAAGTCGGTGTTGCTGCGCACCATCCTCGGGCTTATGCCGAAGCAATCGGGAACCATCAGGCTGTTCGGTGTCGACGTCGACAAGGCAAGCGAGATCGAGCGCCTGCGCATCGACATGCGGCTTGGCGTCCTGTTCCAGCACGGCGCGCTGTTTTCGGCGCTGACGGTGCTGGAAAACGTGCAGGTGCCGATGCGCGAGTATCTCGACCTGCCGAAGAAGCTGATGGACGAACTCGCCATGCTCAAGGTCGAGTTGGTCGGGCTGCCGCCTGATGCAGCGCAGAAATTCCCCTCCGAGCTGTCCGGCGGCATGATCAAGCGCGCGGCGTTGGCTCGCGCGCTGGCGCTCGATCCGGACATCGTCTTCCTCGACGAGCCGACCTCGGGCCTCGATCCGATCAGCGCGGCCGAATTCGACGAATTGGTCGTCAAGCTGCGCGATACGATGGATTTGACGGTCTACATGGTCACGCACGACCTCGACACGCTGTTCACCGCCTGCGACCACGTGGCGGTGCTCGGCAAGAAGAGGGTGCTGGTCGAAGGCACGATCGACGACATGCTGAAAAGCGAGGAGCCGTGGGTAAAATCCTATTTCCGCGGAAAACGCGCCCGGCAACTTGATCTTGCGGCTCGCGCATAGCCATAAGTGAGGCAATGGAAACCAGAGCCAACTACGTCATTGTCGGCATTTTCACGCTGGCCGCGATCCTCGCGGCGTTCGCCTTCGTCTACTGGACGGCCGCGATCGGCGAGCGTGGCGAGACGACGCTGCTGCGGGTGCGCATCCCGGGCTCGGCTTCGGGCCTTGGCCGCGGCAGCTTCGTGCTGTTCAACGGCGTCAAGGTGGGCGACGTTAAACGGGTCTATATCGATGTCGACAACCCGACCGTCGCCATCGCCGATACCGAGATCGACCGCATGACGCCGATCACCAAGTCCACGCAGGCCGATATCGGGCTCGCCGGCCTCACCGGCCAGGCCAATATCGAGCTGAAAGGCGCCGATCCCAAGGAAGTGAAGCTGCTCGACCAGGCCGAGAAAGAAGGCAGGGTTCCGGAGATCGTCGCCAATCCGTCGGCCGTGACCAACCTGCTGCAGACGGCGCAGAACATCTTCACGCGTGCCGACAAGGTGCTTTCCGAGTTGGAAGGCTTCACCAAGGATGTTCGCGGACCGCTGACGCAGACAGTCAAGAACGTCGAGACCTTCTCCAACGCGCTGGCCAAGAATTCGGACGGCATCGATAAATTCCTGTCCGCCGTGAGCTCGCTTTCGGAGCAATTGCAAAATGTGTCGGGCCGACTCGACAGCACGCTGAAGGCGGCCGAGGGCCTGCTCAATTCGGTCGACAAGGACCGGATCAAGAGCATCGTCGCCAATGTCGACACGGTCACCGCGAACCTCAAGGAAACCAGCGGGCAGTTGGACGACGTGCTGAAGAACGTCGATGCCGCGGTGGGGTCGGTCAACGACTTCGCCAAGCAGACGCAAGGGACGCTCGCCAAGGTCAACGGCGTTCTCGATGGGATAGATCCGGCGGATGTCCGTACGGCGCTCGCCAACATCCAGAAGGCGAGCGACAGCGCCAACAAGGCGGCCGCCGACATCGCCAAGGTCACCGACAAGATCGCCAACCGCTCCGACGACATCAACGATACGATCAAGAATGCCCGCCAGCTTGCGCAACGCCTCAACGACGCCTCCGTGCGCGTCGACGGAATTCTCGAGAAGGTCGACAAGCTTCTCGGGTCCGGTGAAGCCAATGGCGCAATGGCCGATGCTCGGGCGACGCTGAAGTCCTTCAAGCAGGTTGCCGATACGCTGAACTCTCGGCTGGGCACCATCGTCGACAATCTGTCGCGCTTCTCCGGCCAGGGGCTGCAGGATGTCGAGGCGCTGGTCCAGGCCAGCCGGCGCTCGATCAGCCGAATCGAGGAAGCGGTGACAGATCTCAGCCGCAACCCGCAGCGCATACTGACGGGCGGCGAGGGGGAGGTCCGTCAGTTTGACGGCAGGGCACGGCGTTGACTTCCGCTGCTGCGAACGCCAAGAACATGGATTGCAGCTGTAAGTTGATCGTCAGATCCGGGGACAGTGGGGATCGCGCGTGAGGTCAGTGAGAGGGTTGAAGTCCGTTGCTGCCGCGGCGCTCGTGTTCACGGTTGCAGGCTGCGCGGTACTGGGGGGCAGGCCGGCGCCGCTCGACACGTTCGAGCTTTCCGCGCCTTCGCTCGACATGCGGGGCCACAGCCGCCGCCAGATCCTGATCGCCCAACCCTCGGCGCTGAAGGCGCTGGACAGCCAGAACATCGTGATCAGGCCGTCCGACCAGTCGATCCAGTTCCTCAAGGGCGCGCAATGGGCGGACCGCCTGCCGCTGATCGTGCAGGCAAGGCTCGCCGAGACTTTTCAGCGCTCCGGCAGCTTTGCCGGTGTCGGCAAGCCGGGCGAGGGTTTGGCGATCGACTACCAGATCATCGTCGAGGTGCGGTCCTTCGAAGTCCGGGTCAATGGCGGCGAACATGCCGATGTCGAGCTGTTCGTGCGCATCCTCAACGATCGCAATGGCGAGGTGCGCGCCTCGAAGGACTTCACGGCCAGCGCACCGGTCTCGGGCGGCGGAAATGCCGCTTATGTCGGTGCCCTGGACAACGCGTTCGGCCAAGCGGCGAAGGACATCGTCCGCTGGACCGATTCGGTGATCTGAACGAATGCGCGTGCCGGTGCGGTGCCACGCAGGCTACAAACACTCGAAGACGTCTGCCTGCAATTTTTCGGATTTCAACAGATGTTGCAGGGTGTGGGTCAGCGATAGCGCATCGTCGAGCGCGTCGTGTGCCCGCAACGGAGCGTGGTCGACGCCATAGTAGTCCGCCAGCTTGTTGCTGGGTGTCCTCGCCAAATCTTCGATCGGCATCCCTGCCGATAGCAGCAGCTTGACTGCATTGTCGAACCGGTTGGCTGGTATGGAAACGGGAATGCCGGCGACATAACAACTGATCGCGACCATGTTCAGCTCGTCCTTGCCCCAGGACCAAAAGCGCGAACCGTCGGAGAACCGGTCGATGTCGGCAAGAGCTTCTGCCAATCCGACTCCCTCGGTCTCCAGGGTTTCTTCAGTGATGCCGGTGAGCTGGGTGAAAAACGGATCGAGCGCGTATCCCCGGCCGAATCGGTCAATCGGTTGCACATAGGCGCGGTGCGTGCCTAATAGGGGAAACTCCCCCTCAAGTCCGAGCTTTACTGCGCCGACCTGGGCTATGACCGGATCGGGATCATGAGCCGCGCACCAAAATCTGCGTTGCGAGCCTTCGAGGCAAAGAAATTCGCAGTCGAAGATTATCGCTGTCTTCAAGGCCTTCCCCGCCAAATCGAAGATGGGACCTGCGTCAAACTGGAAGTAGATTCTAAAATGAAGAAGCGGAGCAATGGCCCCGCTTCAGTGTCTGACATGTGCCCCGCTCAGTGCAGGCGGCCGCTGGCGTGGGCCAGCATCGTGTAGACCTTGCCGGTGTCCGACGTGAGGTAGGTTTGCGCCATGATGTTGTCGCGGTCGTTGCGCGATACGTCCTTGAGCAGCTTCTCGAAATCGTCGCAGTAGCGGTCGACGGCGGCGCGGAACTCGGCCTCGGCCTGATACTTGCGGCGGATCTCGTCGAAGGTCTGCTGGCCCTTCAGCGTGTAGAGCCGGCGCGTGAACACGTCGCGCTCGCCGCGGCGGTAGCGGTTCCACAGCTCGATCGAGGCGTCATGGTCGATGGCGCGGGCGATGTCGACCGACAGCGAGTTCAGCGATTCCATGACATGCAGCGGCGAACGCTGGGCAGGGGTCGCGCGCGGTGCTTCCGCGGGCGTCGCCGGCTTCAGCTCTTCCTCGCGCGAGGCGTTGGTCAGGAGATCGCGCACCCAGCCGCCCTGCTGCGTGCGGCCGTTCGGATCGCGGCGCGGCGCTTCCGCCGGGCGCTCGAGATCGAGGGTGCCGCGCAGCGTCGTCTCG
>NZ_RZSF01000025.1:0-39193 GCF_004023325.1 Mesorhizobium sp. M1A.F.Ca.ET.072.01.1.1
GGCCGAGGCGATCGCCACATAGACGGCGGCGCTGCTTGACGGCGTCATCGACCGTCTCGGCGCCCGCCGTGTCATGCCCTTCGCCTATCTGCTGGTCGCCGCCGTCTATGTGGCGATCGCCGCCAGCCCGTTGGCGCTGACCGGCTCGCCGAGACCTTCATGGAGATGATCGCCGAGATAGCCGTAGACGCCATAGAAGGCGGTCATGAAGGCGCCGCAGGCGATCAGCAGCGGCAGGATTCCGGGCACAGCCAGCGCGCCGAGCGGCGACGGTGCCGGACCGCTTTTCCTGGTGTCGCGCAGCGAGCTGACCGACAGGCCGGCGACGGCGGCTCCGGCGAGAAGCGCGACAGCGGCGAAGACGGCCCGCCAATGGATCAGATCGGCAAGCACCGCCGACAGCGACACTCCGGCGACCATGGACAGCGTCCAGCCGGTCAGCACGACGCCGATCGTTCCGCTCTCGCGGCCGGGCGGCGCGATCGCTGCGGAGCTGGCGTAGATCGCCGGCATGGCGACGCCAGCAGCGATGCCGGCAACGAGCTGGGCCGCGACCAGCGCCGCCACCGTCGGCGCGAGCGCGCTGCCCACCAGCGCCAGCGCAAGCAACAGCAATGCGCCCTGCAGCATGCGGCGGGCGCCGATCCGGTCGATATAGCGGGCAAGAAAAAGCGCGCTGGCCGAGGTGCCGAGGCCGAAGGCAGCGGCGGCCGTCATCACCGCCGGCACGCTTGCCGCGAAGGATGCCGCGACGACGGGCGCTATCGGCCCGAGAACCAGTGAGTTGGAGCCGATGACGGCGATGCAGCCGGTGAGCAGGTAGGCTGCGGCCGGGATCGGTGCACGGGACGCCGCAGCCAGAATCGCTGATTGATCACTGTTCGACATATCTCCATAATGGCCGAATTGAATTCAGCATCAATGGAGAATTTCCAAATGGACTCAGAAACAGATGACGTTCAGCGGAACAAGCAGCCAACCCGTGAGGTCGACCCGATCGACCGAAAAATATTAGGCGTTCTGGTCGATGATGCGACCATCAGTTATGCCGAGCTCGGCGATCGCGTCGGCCTGTCGCCACCGGCGGCGCATGAGCGGGTGAAGCGGCTCAGGCGCAGCGGCGCCATCCGCGCCACCTCGGCGATCATCGATCCGAAGGCGGTGAAGAAGCCGCTGCTCGCCTTCGTGCACATCGATACCAGGGGCTGGGGCAAGACGCCGGAATTGATGGCGATCTCGGAATGCCCGGAAGTGGAAGAGATCCATTCGGTCGCCGGCGACACCTGCATGCTGCTCAAGGTACGCACCGAGGATACAAGGGCGCTGGAAGGCCTGCTGTCGCGTATCTACGAGACGCCGGGCGTGGTCTCGACGCGCAGCTATGTGGTGCTTTCAACCTATCTCGAACGGCCGGTCCAGCCAGAGATCACGGCCGAATGGCCGGCACCCAAACATATGGCGACGCCTGTCTACTAATCCACCGGCTTAGGGGGTCGTGGCGCTGCGATAGATATCGAGGACGCGCGTGACGCTGGCAATCAGAAGCTCATGCGCGGTCGGCGTGATCCGACCGGCGCCGACCTCGGCATCGAGATGGCCGAGATACTGGCTAATCAGGGGGCGTGGAATTTCACGCTTGCCGAGTGCCGCCAGCAGCGCTTCGGTCGCATGCTGTGCGTCGGGCAATGGCCAGTAGTAGCGGATGCGGTCGCTGAAGGAGAAATGCCGCTGCAGGCGCTGCTCATCAGGCGTTCCCGGATAATATTTCTGCCAAATGCCGGGCGAGGCCAGCATGATGCGTTCCATCGCGGCCGTCAGGCTTTCGCGCGAGGGATCGGGCGCGAGCGCGTCGGCGATGTGGCTCAGGCCATAGAGCGCCTCGCGCAACGCGAAGGTGAGCCAGGGGCCGACCTTGAGGATGTCGAAGCCGTCGCGCACGAGCGCGGCCAAAGCTTCCGCGGGCTGATAGTCGGTCGAATGCGCCTCGAAGACGAATTGCGGCTGGCTTTCCAGGGCAGCGACCAGCTTCGTCGTCCTCTCGGGCGCATAGGCGATGATGTCGGCATTGCCGAATTCGACGCCGGGCTGAACGACGACACCGACGGCCCGGGCAAAAGCGGCATCGAGGCCGAGACGGGAGAAGGCCTGGCGATGGAGCTCGAGAGTGCGGAGCGCATCGGCCGGCTCGGTCACATGCATATGGTCGAGCGCTTCCAGCGCGCCGCCCGGAACCGGCACTTCGGTGCCGATGATGTAGACGGGTTTTTCACCGCCCGAGCGGGCGACCGCCGCCTCGGCAACCGCCGCAAGCTCCGCCGCGCGCGCGGCAATCGTCTCGTCGGCGAGTGCCACGGAATCGTCGGCACAAGCCATGCTGGTGTCGAGATGCAGCTTGGTGAAGCCGGCGGAGGCATAGGCGTCGATCATCGCCGCCGCCTTGTTCATCGCTTCCGCCGCGGGCAGATGCTTCCACGGATTCGGGCCGAGGTGATCGCCGCCGAGGATCAGCCGGTCGAACGGAAAGCCGGTCCTGCCTGCTTGCGTCTCGACGAAGGCTCGAAAGGCGGCCGGGGTCATGCCGGTATAGCCGCCCTCGTGATTGACCTGGTTGCAGGTCGCCTCGATCAGCACATCGGCGCCATTCCTCGCGCCGTGGCGGAGCGTCGCTTCGATCACCAGCGGGTGCGCCGAACAGATCGAGGCGATGCCGCCCTTCGCGCCTGCCGCGCGGCGAGCGGCGATGCCAGCGAATCTTGTCGTGGCGCCGGTCATGCGCGTGCGGTCGCTTTTGCGATGAAGGCCTCGACGTCGGCGAGCCGGTGAATGCCTTCCATCGGCCCCTTGCGGGTAACGGCGAGCGCGCCGCAGGCATTGGCGATGCGCAGTGCATCGGCGGGCGAGGCACCGCGCAGCCAGAAGGAAACGAAGGCGGCGCCGAAGCAATCGCCGGCGCCGGTCGGATCGACTTCCTCGACCACAAAGCCGGGCATGGCGAGCGTGCCCTTGCGGTCGTGATAAGTGGCGCCATCGGCGCCTTTCTTCAGCACGATGCAGGAGATGCCTTGCCCCAGCAATTCGCGGACCGCGGCCTGTTCGTCGCTGGCGGACGAGAAAAGGAACAGTTCGTTGCCGCTCGGCAGGAAGACATCTGTCTGCGCGAGCACATGATCGAGCGCCTGACGCGTGCCGGACGCCTGCATGATCTCGCGACGGATGTTCGGATCGAAGGACACCGTGCCGCTCTTGGCCTTCACGGCCGCGATCGCGGCGAGTGCGACGTCGGTGGCGCGATCGGAAAAAAGCGAAGAGCCCATGACATGGACATGATCGGCTCCGGCCAAGAGCCGCTTCGCGGCATCGTCCATTTCCAAAAGGCCGGCGGCGCTGTTCCGGATATTGAAAACAAAATGCCTGGATGCATCGGTCCGGTAGGCGACGAAGGCGGTGCCGGTTGCATGGCCTTCACGGACGGCGATTGCCGAAACGTCGGCGCCGAGCGCGCTGAGCCGGTCGATGTTCAACTGGCCGAAATCGTCCCCGCCGACGGCGCCGATGAGACCCGCAGGCTGGCCGAGCGCCGCCGCTTGGCCAATGAAGATCGCCGGGGCGCCGGACGGAAAGGGGCCGGCGAGCGGACCGGGCTCGAGGAAGCTCTGGCCGATTGATTCCGCCATGATCTCGACGAGGATCTCGCCGGCTGAGACCAGCTTCTTCATCACGTCCTCCCAGCATTCGCCATGCATGGCTTTAGGGCTTGGAATACGGCCCCCTCTTTTTCACGTCAATTAATAAATTTACGCATGAAATAATTTCTCCGGACGCGTTGAAACTTGCGGAGCTTCCTGTAAAGTTTCAACTTGCAGGCGCACGCCGATGCGCCGTATGAGCGCCGGAGCAGCCCATGGGAGCGAGGTTCCCATGCCGCGAGGGTTTGGATGCCGATGACTCACAAGACGATGGAGGAGTTCGCCCGTTCCTGCGGCGTCTCCAGGCCGACCTTGTCGAAATTCTTCGACGATCCGACCAGCGTCAAGCCGGCGACGCGAAAACGCATCGAGGATGCGCTGCGCTCGTCCGACTATCAGCCCAATCTGTTCGCGCGAAACCTCAACCGCAAGCGCACCCGCAGCATCGGCATCGTCGTGCCGACGGTGACCGACCCGTTCTATTCCGAGATGGTCAGCCGCATCGAACTCAGGCTGCGCGACGAAGGCTACTGGCCGATCGTCATTTCCTCGCATGGATCGAGCGAACTGGAAGCCGAGGCGACGCGGACGATCCTGTCGTTGAAGGTCTCCGGCGCGCTGATAGCACCGCTCGGCCGGCGTTCGGACCAGCGGGCGATCGAGAAGCTGACGCAGGCGATCCCGATTGTCTATTTCGACACCTATCTCGAAGGCGGCACGCCTTTCGTCGGCAACAACAATGTGCAGAGCATGTCGACCATCGTCGACTATCTCTGCCGCTCGGGCGACGCCCCGGTCTATTTCGATATTCCGCACGTCAATCATAATTCGCGCGAGAGGGTGGAGAGTTACATCGATGCCATGAAGCGCCTCGGGCAGGAGCCGCTCGTCTTCGGCAATACCGGCGACTACACATGGGAGTTCGAACGCATCGGCTACGAACAGACGGAAAAGCTGCTCGGCAATGGCGGCCTGCCGGGCAAGACCATATTGTGCGCCAACGATCGTCTCGCCTTCGGCGTGATGGCGGCCGCCTTCTCGAAAGGGCTGAAGGTGGGCCGCAAGGCGGATTGCGACCTGCGGGTGGCTGCGCATGACGACCATCCGCTCAGCCGCTACACTTGCCCGGCGCTCACCACCATGGCGCAGGATTTCGCGGCGATGGCCGGAAGCAGCGTCGAGACGCTGCTTACCCTGCTCGACGAGGACGGCGCGCCCGTCGCGCCGAAGGTCAATCTCGACGCGACGCTGGTGATGCGCCAGTCGGCCTAGGGACACCGAACTCCCGCTGGGCGATCACGGCGCCTCAGGCAAGCAGGCTCGCCGCCTCGTCTTCGCCGAGCAGCGGCGGCTGGTCGACCGAGCCGACGACGGCGACGGAGTTCCGGCTCTCGCCGGAGGCGAGGATCGCTTCCATGATCTCGAGCACGTGCAGCGCCAGTTCGCCGGACGCGCGGGGTCTGCGCCCTTCCGACAGCGACCGCGCCAGGTCGGCGACGCCGAGCATGCGATAGTTGGCGCGGTCCGGTGCAGCATAGGGCCAGTTGCGCGCGCCGTAGAGCTCGCCTTCGCTCTCGAAATCCTTCCAATCGGCGCCGTGCGCCGATAGCGAGACCGTGCCGCCAAACGTGTCGGGATCGGGTAGCCTGAGCGAGCCTTCCGTCCCGTGCAGCTCGATCGGATGGTTGGAATGCTTGAAGACGTCCCAAGAGGCGCCGAAGGTGACGGTGGCGCCGCAGTGGAATTCGAGCAGCGACAGGATGTTGGTCGGCGTGCCTACCCTGAAGCTGGTGTTTTTGTAAGGGCCTTCGGCGGTGATCAGGCGCTCGTCCTGACCGCGCGTCGTCATCGCCATGACGCGGGCGACCGGGCCGAGCAGGTTGACCAGCATTGTCAGGTAGTATGGCCCCATGTCGAACACCGGACCGCCGCCCGGCTGATAGTAGAATTGCGGATTGGGATGCCAATGCTCCATGCCGCGCCCCAACATGAAGGCGGTGCCGGTCACGGCGCGGCCGATCGCGCCCTCGTCCATTAGGCGGCGGGCACGCCGTCCGGCTGCGCCGAGGAAGGTGTCTGGAGCCGAGCCCAGCAGCAGATCGCGCTTCGCCGACTCCGCGACCAGCCGGCGGCCCTCGCCGGCCGAGGTCGCCAGAGGCTTTTCCGTGAAGACGTGCTTGCCCGCGGAAAGCGCCGAATGGGTGATGTCGAAATGCGCCGACGGAACGGTGAGGTTGAGGACGAGATCGACCTCGGGATCGGCCAGCAGCGCATCGACCGGCAGCGCGCGGATACCGTATTCCCTGGCCCGTAGCGCGGCCATGTCGGCGGAAACATCGGCGCAGGCGCGCAGTTCCACGCCGGCGAAAAGTGCTGCGTTGCGCAAATAGGTCATCGATATGTTGCCGCAACCGATAACGCCGATACCGAGCTTCGCTCCTGACTTTGCTTGCATTTTCCTTCCGACCTCCCGGTGCGGCACCGCCGCAGACAACCCGCTGCAACGGCGGCGGACCATGTTCGTGACTCGCTATAGCGCATTTTAAATCTTGACGCGCGTAAAATTTTTATAGAGCATGTGAAAATGCTGGCTCGACATCGGAGGCCGCCAGCTCAAAACGATTGAGGAATTTTGCACTCATGAGCCTAGGAACCAAGGTGCGCCTTGCGCGCCTCTTCTCGCATCCGTCCGGGAAGCTTTTTGGCGGCGCGGTCGACCACTTTGTCGGCTATGGCGACGTGCGGAAAGGCGGGCTTGCCGATCTGCCCGGTGCGCTCGCGCGCGTCATGATGGGCAAACCCGACTACGTCAGCATCCAGCCCGGCACCGCGCGCCATCTGTGGCCGCAATATGCGGGCAAAGCGTCTCTGGTGATCCAGGCGGGCTGCTTCACCCCAGACGATCGCATCAGCGAGCTGATTGCAACGCCGGAGGATGCGGTGCGCGCCGGGGCCGATGCGTTGGCCGTGGCCATTCCGGTGCGCGGCGCGACCGAGGGTAAGTACATACGCTGGCTGACCGACTCGGTGAATGCGGCGGCACGCTACGGCATGCCGGTGGTGGCGCATATCTACCCGCGCGATTTCACCGACGGAGCAAAAATCGTCTTCACCCCCGACGAGATCGCCTATGCGGCGCGCATCGGCTACGAGTCCGGCGTCGACGTGATCAAGATAGGCTACACGGGCGATTTCGAGTCGTTCCGAGAGACCGTCCGGACCTGCCCGGTGCCGGTTGTGATCGCGGGTGGTCCGAAAACCGAGACGCTGCTCGGCGCCCTTCAGCAGACGGCGGACGCCATACGTGCCGGCGCGCGCGGTGCCGTGGTCGGTCGCAATCTCTGGGGGCACGGCGATCCGCAGAAGGCGGCACTTGCCTTTCGGAGCGTCATCCATGACGGCCTTTCGGCAGAAGACGCCCTGGCAAAGGCGGGTGCCTGAACGATGCCCACCGTCCCTTCAATCCTCGGCTTCGGCGCTATTGCGATCGACGACATCGTCTATGTCGATCAGCCGTTGTCGGCGGGCAAGGGGAAGGTTCTGCAAACTGCCCGAACTTTCGGCGGGAATGTCGCGACGGCCCTTGCCGCCGTCGCGCGGCTCGGCGGCCGCCGGGTTCGTCGGATGGCTGGCCAGTGCCGCTGACGACGCCGTGCTGTGCGATCTCGTTGCGAGCGGAGTTGAAACCGCATTCGCGCCGCGCCACCCGCACGCACGCCCGGTGCGCTCGCGGATCACCGTCGGCTCGGATGGGGAGAGGTTCATCGCGTATGACGACGAAGCGATGCTGGGCACCGCGCCAGACTTTCCGGACGAGGTCCTCAGCCGCGCGGCCGTCCTGATCGTCGATAGTTACGCGATCCGGTCGATGGATGTCGTGGCTCGGGCTCGCGATCTCGGCCTTGCAATCCTCGGCGATATCGAATGGAGCAGCGGCCCAGCCACCGAGAGGCTGATCGGGCTCTGCGACCATCTTATTCTTCCCCTCGGCTTCGCGCGGACTGCCACGGGCGGCCGATCGCCCGCCGAGATGCTCGACGCATTGTGGATGCCGTCGCGGTCCACCGTGGTTCTGACTGACGGCGGCAGGGGCGTCTATTATCGCGGACGCGACGAGGCAGGGCTCTGGCACCTGCCTCCGCACCGGGTTGCCGTCGTTGACTCGACTGGCGCCGGTGACTGCTTTCACGGTGCCTATGCCCATGCATTGACGCGCGGAGCCGAGACCGCAGGCCGGGTCGCATTCGCGGCCGCGGCCGCGGCTCTGTCGATAACGGGGCGTGGCGGGCGCGAGGCGCTGCCGACCGAGGGCCAGGTCACGGAACTCTTGGCATCGACGAACGCCCCGTCGGCAGTCGAACTGAAATCGCAGCTCGATACCGGAACATAGTTGAAACTATCCGAGGAACATTCGCAGGCGAACATAGGCCGATAATAATCATAATAACGAGCGGCTTAGCCTTGTGGAGGGAGGAAGATGGCAGAAGTCATTCTTGAGAATATCTGCAAGACCTATGGGAACAACTTTCACGCAATCGACCAATTGAACCTGTCGGTCGAGGATGGCGAATTCTTGATTCTCGTCGGGCCGTCCGGCTGCGGCAAATCCACCGCGCTGCGGATGATCGCGGGGCTGGAGGACGTGACAAGCGGCAGCCTTCGGATCGGCGGAGTCGACGTCGTCGACATGCCGCCCAAGGACCGCGACATCGCGATGGTCTTCCAGAGCTACGCGCTCTACCCGCATATGACGGTGTTCGAAAACATCGCCTTTTCGATGCGGCTGGCAGGCAAGCCGAAGGCCGAGCGCAAGAAGCGGGTGGACGAGATTGCCAAAACCCTTCAGCTGACATCTCTGCTCGACAGCAAACCCGCGAACCTTTCAGGCGGACAGCGTCAACGGGTTGCCATGGGCCGCGCCATGGTGCGCGAGCCGGCCGCCTTCCTCATGGACGAACCCCTTTCCAATCTGGACGCGAAGCTGCGTGTTCAAATGCGCGCCGAAATCACCAGCCTGCAAAAGCAGCTCGGCGTCACGACCATATACGTGACCCACGACCAAACCGAGGCGATGACGATGGGGGACAGGGTCGCGGTGTTGAAGGGCGGCGTGCTGCAGCAGGTCGACACACCGAAGCGGCTCTACGAGTCGCCCGTGAACGCCTTCGTTGCCGGCTTCATCGGCTCTCCTTCGATGAACCTGTTCGAGGCGACGCTGACGGGCGACGAACTGATGTCCGGCACCTTCGCCATCCGGCTGCAGGACGCAGCTTTCGCGCGCAGGCCGACCTTGAGGTCGTATGCTGGGCGCAAGGTCGTGTTCGGGATCCGACCGGAGGATCTCTATGACAGCAGTCTCGAATCCGGCCGCAAGTATCAGACGATCCCTGCAAAGGTGACCTCGATCGAAGAACTCGGGTCCGAACACATCGTTCATCTCAGCATCGACGCGGTGCGGGTGGACTCCGGAGATCCGGACGCGGTGCAGGATTTCGGCATGACCTCGAACGCGGTGGCGAAATTCGAACCGGTCAGCACAGTCCGCCCCGGTTCGGAGATCCGCTTGGCCGTGGACGACGCCAAGCTCCATTTCTTCGATCCCGAGACGCATCTGGCGATCTGAAGATTTGTCGCAGAGCCCGCAGGCGGGAGCGATGCGCCTGCGAAAGTACTCGTAAGAAGACTTCTGAATGAAGCAGACGATCGTCCGCATTGTGCGGTCGATCTTAAGAAGGAGGAGAAAATGACGTTTCGGATACGACCCGCGATGCTGAAAATGGCCGCGGCCGCATGGCTGCTCGGCGCAACCGGCGCCATGGCGGACACGACGCTGGAATTCACGCAGTGGTGGGAGCCAGAGCTGCCCGCAGGCTCCTTGCGCAAAATCATGGACGAGTTCGAGGCTGCAAACCCCGGGATCAAGGTCACGCTGGTCAGCGGCCCCTATGCGACCACGCGAGACCAGATCTCGGTCGGTGCTGCGACCGGAACGCTTAGCGATGTTGTCGGTCTCGATGGCGCTTGGGTGAACAGTCTGAACGCACAAAATGCGCTGGCCGACATGAACCCGATGATGGATGCGAGCGGCTTCGACAAGAGCCAGGTCGCCGATATCATCAAGGTGGACGGCAAAGCGGTGATGTTTCCCGTGGCTTCGTTCGTCTATCCGGTCTTCGTCAATATGGACCTCGCCGCCAAGGCAGGTGTGAGCAAGCTGCCGTCGACCCGCGCGGAGTTTCTCGAAGCCGCCAAGAAGATGACCCATGCCGACAAGAACCAGTATGGCTGGGTGCTGCCGCTGTCGCTGCAAACACCGTCCGGCGTTCAGAACGACATGATGTCGTGGGTTTGGGCTTCGGGCCAGTCGATGATGGCGAATGGCAAGCCCGACCTCGAGGGCAAACCGGTGGTGGATATGCTCAGCTTCGTGAAATCGCTCAACGACGCCGGCACCATCTCGCCCGGCATCGCCACCAAGACGGAACAGGAGAAGGTCGAGGAATTCGTCAACGACCGGGTCGGGATGATGATCGACTCGCTCGCGCATGTGAACCTCATCCGCAAACGCAATCCCAAGCTGAACTTCGACCTCATCCCGGTCCCGGTCGTGGAGAACTACAACGGCAAGCGCGGCCTTCCCTATGCCTCCTGGGGCATCGGTATCTCTGCCGGCTCGAAGCACCAGGAGGAGGCTTGGAAGCTCGTCCAATATCTGATGAGTGAAAAGGTGAACGCCAAGCTCGTGTCGCTTGCAAACGCCTTCCCGGGCAACGTCAACGCCAAGCCCGATTTCGTGACGTCCGACAAGGCATTCGCAAAGGCTTTCGAAATCTTCAAGACCGGTTATCTCGCCAACGAGTTCACGGGTCTGCCGGTGGCGGAAGACCTGATGACCCAGTTCGACGTGGAAGCCCAGAAGATGCTTGCCGGCGAGCAGTCTCCGGAACAAGCCGCAGCCAACGCTCAAAAGGGCTGGATGGCGAAATTCTGATCGGCCTGTTCCCCGTTCACTTTCTCGACCGGGTGGCCTGACTTCGGGCAGGCCACCCGGCCACAACGGATCGGTGGACCCGTGTTCCGAAGCTCACCTTCTCTTGAAGGCGTATTTCAAGGTTGGCACATGACCCCGCAGAAGCGCTCCCATCACAGACTGAAACGAGCGGTCGCACCCTATCTCTATCTGTCGCCCTCGCTCCTCATAATCGGTCTTCTGATGCTGCTGCCGATGGTGACGGTGATTGCCTATTCGTTCCAGAACAGCGCGGTGCTGCGTCGCGACCCATCCTTTGCCGGACTGAAACATTACCAGGCGATCTTCGCAGATCCCGTGTTTTGGGCTTCGCTGTGGCACACGCTCTACTTCACTTGCATGAGCGTGGTTTTCCACATGACCATCGGCATGGTCTTCGCACTGATGCTGAACAGCGACCGCATCAATCCGACGCTGCGCAATATTCTGCGCGTGCTCTACATACTGCCTTGGCTGTTCACTGCGGTGATCATCGCGGTGATCTGGCGCCTCCTGCTTGAGCCGAACGGGGTCGTGAACAGCATTCTCATGCAGATGGGCATCATCGGTTCCAAGGTCGAGTGGTTTTCCTCGCCCGAGACCGCGCTGCACGCCGTCACCTTCGCCAATATCTGGGCGGGGTACCCGCTTTTCATGGTCAGCCTGCTCGCAGGGCTGCAGGGCATTCCCAAGGATTTCTACGAGGCCGCCGATATCGACGGCGCCAAGGCCTACCAGAAGCTGATCTTCATCACCATCCCGCAGTTGATGCCGATCATCATCAGCATCTCGCTGCTCGACTTCATCTGGACCATGCAGGTCTTCCCATTGATCTGGATAACGACGGGCGGTGGTCCGATCTACTCGACCGAGGTCCTCAGCACCTACACCTATAAGCTGGCGTTTTCGAGCTACAACCTGTCTCAGGCGTCGGCGAGCGCTGTGGTCATCCTGCTGATCTCGCTTGGCCTGACGCTGTTCTACATCCGTTATCAGAAGGCTCGATAGTCACCATGAGGAAAAGGCACACGCCGAAAGACAGGCTGATCACCGTCGCGCTCCATGTAGCGCTTGTCGCGGGGCTCTTTTTCGCGGCCTTCCCGATCTACTGGATGCTCAGCAGCTCGTTCAAATCGAATACCGAAATCTTTGCCCTGCCACCAACCATCCTGCCGAAGGCCTTCACGCTGGAAGCGTACGCAGCCATCGTTGGCGACCCGGTAAAGCTGCGCTTCTTCTTCAACAGCTACTTCGTGGCGGCAGCGGTGACCGTGCTGACGGTGCTGATCGCCTTGCTGGCGGCCTACGGGTTCAGCCGCTTCAACTTCCGTGGCAAGGGCAGCCTGAACACACTCATCATCAGCACGCAGACGATTCCGCCGATCACGCTTCTGATTCCCTTCTTCGGGCTTGTCGTCTCATATGGCATCTTTGACACCTATATCGCGCTGATCCTGACTTACCTGGTGTTTACGCTGCCCTACGCGATCCTTTTGATGACCGGATATCTCAACACCTTGCCGCGCGATCTCGACGAGGCCGTCGCCGTCGACGGCGGCACCAGCTGGACGGCGCTTTGGCGGGTGATCGTGCCGATCTCGCTGCCCGGCATCGTGGCGACGTCGGTCTACACCTTCCTGTTATGCTGGAACGAATTTCTCTTTGCGCTGACGCTGACCAAGTCGACGTCCATGCGCACCGTGCCGATCGGCATCCAGCTGTTGATGGGGCAGCACGCCTTCGAATGGAACCAGATGATGGCGATGAGCGTGCTCGGCTCGTTACCGCTTTTGCTCATCTACCTCGTTGCCCAGAGATTCTTCCTCGCAGGCATGACCGCGGGCTCGGTCAAGTAGGACGTCCCTCCCATGAAGATGCAGAGCGACACCAAGGAATGGGCGGTATCAAGGAATGAAAGAATGAACGTGAAAGACCTCAAAGTCGGCTGCCAGACTTTTACCTGGGAGATGCTCGGCGACCGTTTTGGCGGCGGCCCGGACGATCTCATCAAGGCGATTTCCGACGGCGGCTATGCCGGCATCGAGATCACCGACACGATGATCGGTCGCTATGCCGGCAAGCCTGCGGAGTTCGCCGCCGCGTTGAAGGCATCCGGCCTCATGCTGGTCTCGTTCGCCTTCGGCTCGAAGAGCGGCTTCACGCTCAAGGAGAAAATCGGCGAGGACCTCGAAACCGCCGGTCGCTGGATCGACTTCGCCGCCGCCTTTCCGGGAGCGCTGGTGTCGATGGGCTCGGCAACCGTCGTCTCCGACGGCCCGCGCGACCACAAATTCGCCATCGCCGCCGAGGTCTACAACAAGGCCGGCGAACTTGGGCGCAAGGCCGGCGTGCAGGTGGCTGTGCATCCGAGCTCGCATCACAACACGCTGCTCTTCGACCGCGCCGATTATGACCGCATCTTCTCCCTGATTGACCCATCGCTGGTCGGCTGGGTGCCGGACACCGGACACATCTTGCGCGGCCGTCAGGACATGGCCGATACGCTCACCACCTATCGCGACCGCATTCGCTATGTGCATCTGAAAGACGTCGATGCCAACGGCAGTTGGGCGATGCTCGGCGAGGGTGTCTGCGACACGGCTAAGGTGATCGAGATCGCCAGCGCCGCGCCCAACTTCAGCGGCTGGCTGGTGCTGGAGGAGGAATCCGAAACCGCCGCCGCCGATCCGGCTGGCGCGGTGAAGACCAATCGCCAGACCATGCGCGGCTACGGGGCTTGAGGCGATGATCCGCAAACAAGACCGTCGTCTTCGTGTCGGTGTGCTCGGCTGCGGGCCGATCGCGCAGTTCGCGCATCTGGAATCCTGCGTGAAGGCAGCCAATGCCGACCTCTACGCGATCTGCGACGCGGCGCCCGACCTGCTGGCGCGCATGAGCGCCACCTACGAGCCGCAAAAAACGTATGGCGACTATGACGAGATGCTCGCCGACCCCAAGTTGGAGGCGGTGATCGTCGCGACGTCCGACGCGTACCACGTGCCGATGTCGATCCGGGCGCTCGAAGCCGGCAAGCACGCGCTTTGCGAAAAGCCGATCGGCATTTCCGTCGAAGAAGGCGAGAGGCTGGCGGAAGCGGTCAAGCGCTCCGGCAAGGTGCTGCAGGTCGGGCATATGAAGCGCTTCGACCCGGCGCTGGAGGCGGCGCGCGATTTCGTGCGCGACGAGATGGGCGAGATCCTGGCGCTGAAGGCCTGGTATTGCGATTCCACCCATCGCTACACCAATACCGACGCCGTGCAGCCGCTGCCCGTCACCAGCAAGCTGGCGAGGAAGCCGGCCGGCAATCCGAAGGCGGACCTGAGACAGTATTTCATGCTGGCGCATGGCTCGCATCTGGTCGACACGGCGCGCTTCCTGTGCGGCGACATCACCGCCGTGCGCGCGCGGCTCAACCAACGCTTCGGCGCTTATTGCTGGTTCGTCGAGACGGAGTTCGCCAATGGCGCGCTCGGCCATCTCGATCTGACCGTTGCGGTACGCATGGACTGGCACGAGGGCTTCCAGCTCTATGGCGAGAACGGCTCGGTGATCGCGAAGACCTTCAATCCTTGGTATTTCCGCGCCAGCGAGGTCGACATTTTCCACGAGAAGGACGCGACGTCGCGCAAGCCGCTCGGCGCCGACGGCCACTTCTTCCGCCGCCAACTGGAAGGCCTCGCCGACACGGTGCTCAACGGCGCGCCGCAGCGCGGCGCTACCGTGGAGGACGGGCTCGCTTCGATCCGCGCCATGGTGGCGATCGCCCGCTCGGTCGAAAGCGGCCAGCGCGTTGAGCTCGCCGGCGTCACCGGAGCGGTCTGATGCAGGTCGGGGTGTTCGCCAAGACTTTTCCAGGCGGCGAGCCGGCCGGCGTGCTCGCCGCCGTTCGCGAAGCGGGCTTCGCAGTCACCCAGTTCAACCTTGGCTGCGCCGGCCTGCCGTCGATGCCGGACGATGTTCCCGACGAAGCGATCCGCGCCATCGATGCAGCGGCCAAGGCTAGCGGCGTCGGTCTCGTCGCGCTGTCGGGAACCTACAACATGGCGCATCCGGACAGCCGGGTGCGTGATGACGGGCTGCGGCGGCTCGGGGTGGTCATTGAGGCAGCCGCCAGGCTTTCGATCCCGCTGGTGACACTGTGCACCGGAACGCGCAACGCCGAGGAACAATGGGCGCACCACCCCGACAATGCCGATCCCTCGGCTTGGGCCGACATGGCGCGGGAAATGGAGAAGGCGCTTCAGCTCGCCGAGCGCCACGGCGTCGATCTCGGCATCGAGCCGGAGCAAGCCAACATCGTCACCTCCGCCGATGACGCCGCGCGGCTGATTTCCGAGATGGGTTCGAACCGGCTGCGCATCGTGCTCGACCCCGCCAATCTGTTCGAGCGAGCGAATGCCGACGAGGCACGCGGCATCGTTGCTGAAGCGGTCGAGCGCACGGCTGGTCATGTCGCGCTTGCGCACGCCAAGGACCGTTTCGCCGATGGGCGCTTCGCCACGGCCGGACGAGGCGTGGTCGACTTCGACGACTTCGTCGCTCGCCTGAGGGCCACAGGCTTCGACGGGCCGCTGGTGACGCACGGGCTTTCGGCCGAGGAAGCGCCGGGCGTCGCCCGCTTCCTCAAGGGGCTCATGTGATGGGCACGCTGCTGCGCGACGGTGCCACGCTGCATATGACCGACACCGGCGAAGGCCTGGCGGTCGTCTTTCAGCATGGGCTCGGCGGCGGCGAGGCGCAGGTCGCGCAGACTTTCCCCGCAGGCTTCCGGCGCATCACGCTGGAATGCCGCGGGCATGGCGGCTCTGGGCTTGGCAAGCGGCGGCCGTTCTCGTTCGAAATCTTCGCTGACGATGTGCTTGCCGCTGCCGATCGTGCCGGCCTCGACCGCTTCGTTGCCGGCGGCGTCTCGATGGGCGCCGCGATCGCGCTTCGCCTCGCCTGCCGTCATCCGCGGCGCGTCGCCGCCCTGGTCCTGGTGCGGCCGGCATGGACGTTTTCGCCGGCACCGCAGAACATGCGGCCGATCACCGAGGCCGCCGAGCTCATCCTGGAACACGGGACCGACAAAGGACGGACGATCTTCGCACGATCGGACACGGCCACGCGGCTCTACCGCGAGGCGCCCGACAATCTGTCCTCGCTGCTCGGCTATTTCGACCGGCCCGACGCCAAGGAGTTCGCGCAAGTGCTCGCCGACATCGCCAGCGACGGTCCAGGCGTTTGCGACCGCGACGTCGCGGCGCTCGAAATTCCTGGGCTGGTCGTCGGCAACGCGATGGACGCGGTGCATCCGCTGTCGAGCGCCTACACGCTTGGCGCCGCGATGCCGCACGCGGTCTTCGCCGAAATCACGCCGAAGGCGCGCAACAGCGCCAGACATTTCATCGAACTGCACGAGCAGATCAGTTCCTTCCTCCAGTCCAACTCGAATGCCCGGAGCCTCATTCCGTCATGACCGCCAAACCCGTCTCCGGACCCGCGGCAATAGCCGCACTGCCGCGCAACCGGCTTATCGGCGAATTCTCGCTGTGGTCGGCGGATCTCGCCAATATGGAGCGCGACCTGAAGCGCATCGAAGCCCATGTCGATCTGCACCATATCGACGTGGCGGATGCCCGCTTCACCCCCGGCTTCTTGTTCTTCCCCGATCTGGTGGCGCGCATTGCCAGGCTGACGGCGAAGCCGATCCACGTCCATCTGATGGTCGAGGCCGAGATCGTCGAGGCTCAGACGCGCCAGTTCATCGAGGCTGGTGCCGATCTCGTAACCATCCATGCCGAGAATGGCGCGGCAGGTTTGCGCGCCGTGAAGCTGGCGCGTGAGCTCGACGCAGAGGCCGGCGTGGTGCTGCGGCTGGAGACGCCGGTTGAAGCGATCGAGCCGTTCCTGCCACGCGGGGCCTTCGTGACGCTGCTCGGCACCTCGATCGGGGTGAAGGGACAGAGCCTGTCCGAGGAAGCCTGCCCAAGGCTGGTCGAGGCGCGCGCGCTGATGAGGAAGGCCGGCCGCGAGGCCGACATCCGGCTCGCCGCCGATGGCGGCATCCGCCATGAGACGGTGCCGCTGCTGCGCGCCGCCGGCGCCGACACGGTGGTGCTGGGCTCGCTCGCTTTCGGCGATCCCAATCTCGCCCAGCGCATGGCCTGGCTGCATGGACTGAAGGCCGCCGCCTGATGAGCACGATCGCCCTTGCCTTCGATCTCGGCGGCACGGAACTGCGCGGCGCGCTGGTCGAGCGCAGCGGCGAAGTCGTCAAGCGCGTCTCGGCGCCGACGCTCGCCGGCGCCGGATCGGAAGCGGTCATCGGCCAGATCATCGCGCTGGCGGACAGGCTGCTTAGAGAACACCCGCAGGCAAAGGTCAGCGGCATCGGCATGTGCGCGCCGGGGCCGCTCGACCCCAAGGCAGGCATCGTCATCGGGCCGCCGACGCTCGCCGGCTGGCACAACGTGCCGCTGATCGACATCCTCAGCCGCCAGTTCGGCTTGCCGGTACGGCTGGAGAACGACGCCAATGCCGCGGCGCTCGGCGAGTGGCGTTTCGGCGCCGGCCGCGGCGCGGGCTCGCTGGCCTTCGTCACCGTCTCGACCGGCATCGGCGGCGGCGTGGTCGCTGATGGCCACATCTACCATGGAAGGCGCGGGCTCGCGGCCGAGATCGGCCACATGACCATCACCGGCGAAGGCGATCGCTGTTTCTGCGGCAACGTCGGCTGCTTCGAGGCCGTTGCTTCCGGCACCGCGCTCGGGCGCCGGGCGACGCGGCTTACCAAGCCAGGCGACGGCTCGGTGCTCAGACGTCTTTCCGACGACGGCGACGTCTCGGCCCGGCATGTCGTGGATGCCGCGCGCGCCGGCGACGCGGCCGCCTGCGAACTGGTCGAGACCGAGGCGAAATGGCTGGGCATCGGCTTCACCAATCTCCTGCATCTCTATTCGCCGGACCTGATCGTCATGGGGGGCGGCCTCGCAAACGGGTTCGATCTGCTGGCGCCGGGCATCAGGGCGACGGTCGAGGAACGCGCCATGCAAGCCTATCGCGACGTGCCGATCGTGCCGGCCGAGCTCGGCGATCGCGCCGGGCTGGTCGGCGCGGCAAGCCTGATCCTGTGGGAGGGCGAGCCGGGAACGGCGCTGGCGATGGTGCAGAATGAGCAAACGAAGCTCGGCGAAACGACCGGCGCTTCGGCCCGATCGATCATCGAACGGATGAAGGAGAGCGAAGGGAACTGAGACCGACCGCCTTCCTATTGTCCGCGCCCGGCTCGGTCTTGGGCTGAGGTCGCGCCAGAAGATAAAGGGCGGCCACGTGGGTAATCATCAGCAGGGGCACATAGATGATCGGAATCGCGTATGCGGCGCCCAGCTGCCCGGCCTGCTCGGGCAGATGAAGCACGGTGCCGTGATAGTAGTCGCCGACGAGGTCGACTATTCCCACCAGATTGAAGGCCGCGACGGACGGCCAGAAGATCGAGGACCGCTTCACGCCAAGCAGCGCCAGCATGGCCAGCAGCCCGGTCGCGAAATCGCCATAGGCGGCAAAGACCGCGAAGTCCGCCGGGAGGTTCGGGCCAACCACGCCCGGAACCAGGAAGACCAGCCCGAAGAAGCGGAAGCTGTGCAGCGTCGCGATAGCGCGCTGCGCCTCGACGCGGTCCATGAGCCTGAGCCTCGGCCAGATATAGGCGCCGAAGCAAAGCAGCCACGGGACGTAGCCCAGGACGAGATGGATCTTGAGGATCGTCGCCGGCGTCATACTTGCCTCCCGTCAGAGATTGGCTGGAACGGCTTCGAATACCGCCTTCAGGATACCGAGACGGCCTTCCAACAGAGATTTAGCGAAGGCGGCGGCCCCGACGCCCGCAACCGCACGCGATCCAAATCGTCCGTCATTGCCACTCCCTCCAGCCTTCCAATCGACAACACAGATACGACCGCTTTGTGCCGGGAACTATCCGCGATAATCTCAATGGGTCATGAAGCAAAACTTCACAGTCCGGCATGGCGCCCTCGACGGCGTCGAGGCGTTCCTGAGCGTCGCCAGGCATCGCAATTTCCGCAAGGCGGCGGCGGAGCTCGGCGTCACGCCATCGGCGATCAGCCAGGCGGTGCGGACATTGGAAGCGCGCATTGGCGCCGCGCTGTTCGTCCGCACGACACGCAGCGTCGGCCTGACCGAAGCCGGCGAGCGTTTTTTCTCGCGCGCCCGGCCAGCCTTCGAGGATTTGATAGCAGCAAGCGAGGTCGCGCGCGAAATCGGCCAGCGGCCGGCTGGGCTTTTGCGCCTGTCGGTACCGCCTGCGGTGGTGCCGACGCTGCTGGAGCCGATGATCGCGTCCTTCTGCCAGGCCTATCCCGAGATCGAGCTGGAGATCGTCGCTAGCGGCGAATTGGCGGACCTCGCAGCCGAGGGATTCGACGCCGGTATCCGGCTCGGCGACCTCATCGCGGCCGACATGGTCGCGGTTCGACTGACGCCGTCCTTTCCGATGGTGGTCGTCGGCAGTCCCGGCTATCTACGCCAGCGAACAACGCCGGAGCGCATCGAGGATCTGCGCCACCATGCCTGCCTGCGCCTGCGCCGTTCGAACGGTTCGGTCGCGCCGTGGCGCTTCACCAAAGGCAACAAGGCGGTCGAGGCAATCGTTTCCGGGCCGTTCATTGCGCACGACTATCCCACGCTGCTTGGCGCTGCGATCCAGGGCGCCGGGCTTGCCCAGGTGCCAAGCCCGATTGCCGCCGCGGCGCTCGCGGACGGGCGCCTCGAAACGCTGCTTTCGGCCTTCGCCGCGACATCGCCGGGTGTCTTCCTCTACTATCCGGAAAAACATCAGGTCCTGCCCAAACTGCGCGCATTCATCGATCACATCAGGCATCGAGGCGGCGCCGAGACCTCCCGAAAACGGCCGCGGGAACGGCAGGCTCAGGTCTAGCGCATCAGGCCGATCGGGCAGCGATCCACGACTGGATGGGGTGGCGATAGCGCAGGCCGGCGTCAAAGTACCGGTGGTGCGGCTTCCGCAGGTGCATGACACGGTGAAGCAAGGCCTGATCTCGCCGCTGGTGGCGCTGACCCGCGCCAAGGGCATGTCAGCCTATCTCGGCCTAACGGGGCACACGCCTCCTTCAGGCGCGGAGCAGATCAGCGAGGCTGTCGGACTTCTCGACCTTGTCGGTGAGATCGAGCCCGGAGAGCAGATCGACCAGATGGCTGTTCATCAGCGCCGCGGCGTCGGCGCTGTCGCCGGCTTCAATGGCGTCGACCAGCGCGTGATGGGCATGTTTCTCGCAGGTCGCGTCGCGGCGTTTCCAGTAGAGCGCGATGATCAGCGAGGAATGCGAGACGAGGTCGCGCACGAAGTTGGTGAATACCGAATGCGCCGCGATCTCGGCGATGCCAACATGGAAGCGCGCCGACAGCATGATGGCGTCGCTGTCGCGACCGGCATGCAGCGCCTCATGCTCCTTCTCCAGGTGCATTCGCAATTGCGCGATGTCGGAGGGCACCGCAGCCTTTGCGGCGAGCGCCGCCACCTTGGGTTCGATCAGTGCCCTCGCCTCAAACACTTCGCGCGCCTCGATCTTCGAGGGCTGTGCGACGAAGGCACCGCGGTTGGGCTCCAGCCGCGCCAGCCGGTCATGCGCAAGGGCCTGCAAGGCGGCGCGGACGACGGTGCGACTCACCGAATAGATCGACGCCAGCTCGTCCTCCGGCAGCTTGGTGCCCGGGGCGAGACGATGGCTGACGATGGCGTCTCTCAGCCCATAGTAGATCGGCGACCAGCGCGCTGCCGGCTTGTCGTCGCGATCGTCTTCTCTGAGTACCGTCAACATGCTTTCAATGCGCAGGCCCGACGCGGCCCGCTCTGCCCCCAAATCGCCAGCGGCCGGTCCAATCTAATGGCGCTCGCGCCCCGGTCAATCCCGCGGGACCGATCTCCCGGGGCCACGTTTACCCAGGCGAACCGGCGCCCGGGGGAGACGCCGAAGCGAAGATACCCGCGAAACGCTTGCCTCGCGGGGCGGCATAGCCGCCGATCTTCGATGTCTTCAAGCCGACCTTGAACAGGCTCTCGGCCAGGGTGACGGCGCAGACGACGCCGTCAAGCACCGGAACGCCATGCTCTTCCGACAGGCTGTGCGCAAGGTCGGCCATGCCGGCGCAGCCCAGCACGATCGCCTCGGCGTGATCCTCGCGAATGGCGCGCGCGATCTCGTCCGAGATCCGATGCCTGGCGTTCGAGCCTGGCCGTTCAAGCTCGAGCACGGCGACTTCCGACGAGCGCACTTTGGCGCAGCGCGAGGCAAGACCGTATTTCGCAAGGTTGTGCTCGATGGCGGGGACTGAGCGGGCGAGCGTGGTGACGACGCTGAACTTGCCGGCGACAAGGCTGGCGAGATGGAAGGCCGCCTCGCCGATGCCGATGACCGGCGCTTCGGTCGCGCAGCGCGCGGCGTCGAGCCCGGTATCGTCGAAGCAGGCGATCACATAGGCGTCCGCCGCCGGCGCCTTGCTCATCTCGGCGATGATGCCCGGTACGGCGAACACCTCGTCGAAATAGCCCTCGATGCTCGGCGGCCCATCGGCCGGATTGACAGCGACGATTTCGGTTCCTGATGAGGCGACGCTTGTCGCCGCCTTGCCGATCTTGCCGGTCATCGACGCGGTCGTGTTGGGGTTGATGACGAGTATGCGCATTAAAATCAGCCTCAGATCTCGCCGCCGAGATAAAGACGCTTGACCCGGTCGTCGCTCAGCAGTTCGGCGGAGTTGCCGCTCAGGGCGACGCTGCCGGTGCTCAGCGCATAGGCGCGCTGCGAAATGCGAAGCGCCATGCGGGAATTCTGCTCGACCAACAGAACGCTGACCTTCTCGTCGCGGTTGATGGCGACAATCGAGCGGGCGATGTCCTGGACAAGTTTTGGCGCGACTCCGAGCGACGGCTCGTCGAGCAGCAAAAGCTTCGGCTTGGCCATCAGCGCGCGGCCGATGACCAGCATCTGCTGTTCGCCGCCGCTCATCGTGCCGGCAGCTTGGGAGAAGCGCTCCTTCAGCCGGGGAAAGCGCCCCAGCACCATCTCCAAGGTCGCCGCGATCTCGGCCTTGCTCGAGCGCGTGAAGGCACCCATCAAAAGGTTGTCCCTGACCGTCATATAGGGAAAGACGCGGCGCCCTTCCGGCACCATGGCGATGCCCATCTTGACGATCTCGTCTGGAGCGGCACCGTCGATGCGCTTGCCGCTGTAGTGGATCTCGCCGGACCTGATCCGGCTGAGTCCGGTGATGGCGCGCAGGATCGACGACTTGCCGGCGCCGTTGGCGCCGATCAGCGCGACGGTCTCACCCTCATTGACCTCGAGCGAGACGCCCTTCAGCGCATAGACGTGATCGTAATAGAGTTCGACGCCGGCGAAGTTCAGGATCTGGTTCATAGCCCGATCGCCTCGTCTTCGCTGCCGAGATAGGCTTCGATGACCTTCTCGTTGGCCTGGATTTCCGACGGTGTTCCCTCGGCGATCTTCTGCCCGAAATTGAGCACCACGATACGGTCCGAGATCTTCATCACGGCCGGCATGTCGTGCTCGACGAGCAGGATGGTAAGGCCGAGATCGCGCAGGCGCCGCACCATCGCCACCATGCGCATCGTCTCTTCGTGATTCATGCCGGCGAAGGGCTCGTCGAGCAGCAGGATCGAGGGATCGGTGGCAAGGCCGATAGCGATGCCCAGCGCCCGCAAATGGCCATGTGGCAGGTTGCGGGCGATCTCGCTGGCAAGCGAAGCCAGGCCGAGCAGCGCCAGGATCTCGTCGGCGGACTGGCCGAAAGCCGCTTCGTCTGCCTTGGCCGTGCCGGTGCCGAGAAAGAAACCGACGAGGCTCGCCTTCGAGCGCAGATGATGCGCGATGATGACGTTGTCGCGCACGCTCATGTTCTTGAAGATCGTCGTTTCCTGGAAGGTGCGCACGACGCCCTTGCGCGCGGCGATATGCGGCGCCATGCCGGAGATGCGTTCACCCTTCAGGCGGACCTGGCCGGACGTTGGCCTGAGGAACGACGAGATCAGCTTGAACAGCGTCGATTTGCCGGCGCCGTTCGGACCGATGACCGAGAGAATCTCCTTCTCGCGCACCGAGAAGGAGACGTTGTTGACCGCGACGAGACCGCCGAAGCGCTTGGTGATGCCGGAAACTTCGAGCATTTCGGCCATGGCTCAAGCCTTCTTCCGGGTCGGAACCGTGAGGCTGAGCAGGCCGTTGGGCAGCACCAGCATCAAAACGATCATCAGGCCGGAATAGATCAGGAGCTGGAACTGGCCGGTCTGGAACAAGAGGTCCCAGCCGAAATAGAGCACCAGCGTGCCGAGCATCGGACCGAACACGTAGCCGAGGCCGCCGAGGAAGCAGTTCAGCATGAAGTTGACGGAATCGGTGACCGTGAAGCTCGACGGATAGATCGACTGCGAGATGGCGGCGAAGATGGCGCCGGCGAGACCGCCGAAGAAGGACGACACCGCATAGGCGATGACGCGCAGATAGGCGATGTTGACGCCGATCGAGGAGGCGAGTTCCTCGTTCTGCTGCAGCGACTGGCAGAGCTTGCCGATGCGCGAGTTGACCAGCCGATACATCACCGCGAAGCAGCCCACCATCAGCGTGACCGCCAGCAGGTAGAACGCGAGCCGCGAATTCTGCAGCGTGGCGAAGTCCGGGATGATGGTCAGCCCGAAGACCGAGAGCGCGCCGGGCAGCGGGATGCTGACGATGCCCTTGGCGCCGTTGGTGATCGGCAGCGCCAGCGCCAAGAGCCGCACGACCTCGGTCAGAACTAGCGTCACCATGGCGAAATAGACGCCGCGCAACCGCAGGATCGGCAGACCGATCAGCACGCTCGCGCCGGCGCAGAAGAGACCCGCGACAGGCAGCGTCAGCCAGAACGACCAGCCGTGGTTCATCACCAGTATGGCCGAGACATAGCCGCCCATCAGCGCATAGGCGCCCTGGCCGATATTGATGCGACCGATGTAGAAGGTGAGCCACACGCCGGCGCTGGCGATGCTGAGCAGCGCCACCGAAGTCAGCGTGTAGTAGAGGTCGATGCGGCCGCTGGCCGAGATCGCGGCCGGCACGGCGATGAAGACGATCGCCAGGAAGGCTGCGACCGAAGCGATCTTCATGTTGCGATTGCGGGTCATGGCGCGATCAACCCCACGGCTTGCCCATCAGCCCGTTGGGGCGGATCGACAGAAACACCATCAGGGCGGCGAAGATGACGAGGTAGGTGACGTCGCCATATTCGCGCAGCGCGGTCAGGCCGACCGATTCCATCATGCCGAGGATGAAGCCGCCGGCGATCGCGCCGCCGACGACGCCGGCGCCGCCGATCATCACCATCAGGAAGGCCTTGATCGAGATCGGGCCGCCAATGCCGGAATTGACGCCGGTGATGGTGACCAGCAGGCCGCCGACAACGCCCGCCAGCATGGCACCGAGCGCGAAGCCGATCATGGAATAGCGGTCGACCCTGACACCCATCAGCTGGGCCGCGACACGGTCCTGAGCGAGCGCGCGCATGGCGCGGCCGACCCGGCTGTACTGCATGTAAAGGACAAAGGCGGCGATGAAGACGATGGCCAGAGCGCCGACAACCAGGCGGTCATAAGGCATGATGATGCCGGCTTCGTTGAAGACGCCCTTGACGATCTTGGGAACACCGCGCTGCTTCTCACCGAACATGAGCAGGATGACGGCGTCGAAGAAGAAGGCCGTGGCCGCGGCGAGCAGCATGGTGCTCTCCTCGCGGTGACTGCGGCGGATAACCGTTCGAAAGAGGAATCTCTCCATCAGCGCGCCGATGACGGCGAGCGTCACGCCGGAGGCCAGCAGCGCCACCACGAAAGGCAGGCCGAGTTGGCCGTAGACGGTATAGGTGATGAACCCGCCCAGAACGTACATCTGCCCGTGGGCGAAATTCAGCACGTTCATCAGGGCGAAGATCAGGGTTAGCCCGAGCGCGATCAGCGCGTACTGGGCGCCGAGATACAATCCGTTGGCGATGACCTGTTCCATGGATCCTTCGATCTTCCGCGGGGTCCGAGCATCGCCCGGACCCCCGGCATTCGGGAGGAAGTAACCTTAGGAACCCAAACCTAGTCGACGGAGCCGACGAACAGGGTCTGGAAAGCGCCGTCCTTGTATTCGTTGACCACCATCGGCACGGCTAGCTGACGCTTCTGGCCGAAGGAGGTCGCGCCGACATAGCTCAGCTTGGCGTCGCCCTTCAGGAAGGGGTTGGGGGCCGAGAAGGTGTCCATGGTCTTCTTGAATTCGTCGACATTGTTGATGGCGGCCGGATTGGCCTTCATCGTCTCGATGATGTACTCCAACGCGTAGACCTTGGTGTTGGACTCGTCGTTATACTCGCCGAACATCTTGGTGTAGCGGGCGACGAACTCCTTCATCTCATCCGAAGCGATCTCCGGCGTCGACGCACCGCCGACGGAAATGAAGCCGTTGGCGTATTCGCCGGCGCCCTCCTCCAGAACCTTGGCGTCCTGCGCCGTCTCGGTCGAGATCAAGCCCTCGAAGCCGAGCTCGCGGGCGGCGCGGATGAGGAGCGGCGCGTTGGCCGGCGCCACGCCGGACAGTACCAGCAGATCGGGCTTCAGCGCGACGATCGGGGTCAGCACCGGCGTGAAGTCGCGGGTGTCGTTCTGGTACGTGTCGTTCTGCGCGACGACGTCGAGCCCGAGCGCCTTGGCCGCCTCGACGCCACTGTCACGCTGGCTGAGCGGGTCGGATTCGTTCGCGGCGACAAAGGCGATCGTCTTCACGCCCTTGTTTTCTTTGAGGTATTTATAGATCGCCGGGCCCGACTGATAGTTGGCGATCATGCCGAGCACGGCGTTCGAGGCCGGCTTCTGGTAGAGCGCCTTTGGGAAGGCATAGGGGAAATAGATGATGCCGTTGGCCTCGGCGACAGGGCGCACCGCAGCAGCGCCGTCATCGACATTGGGTCCGACGACATAATGGATGCCCTCCTGGGCCATCTTCTCCATGCCGGCGATGGCGCGCTTGGGATCTTTCTGGTCGTCGAAGGTGACGATGTTGATGTTGTAGGTGTCGTCGCCGATCTTGACGCCGCCTTTTTCGTTGAGCCAGGCGGCGCGCGTCTGCATCGAGCGCACATTGGACGTGCCCCAGGCGGCGGCGGGACCGCTGGTGACACCAACAAAGCCGATCTTCAGTTCCTTGTTTTCAGCCTGCGCGGACGGGATGCCTATGGCGGCCATGGCCAGGGTCGAGGCGGCGCCAAGCACCAGCGATTTCAAAGTCGAGCGTCGGTTGATCATATCGGTTCCCTTCTGGTTATCGCGCTTTTGTTTTTGCTCATCGGCTGCGCGGATAGCCTATGGAAGCCGCCTGCGAGAGATTGTCAACAGATTTCTTTGTTATTGTATACAATGTTTGGGCTGAATGTGTGCGACGGCAGAGCGGCCCAACCGCGGGCGCAGGCTGAGGACTGGCTGCCCGAACGGCCAGCCACCTCGGCGAACGATGAGTTCGCGGCATGATGAAAATGGAGGCGGTCGCGGCTTACCGACGGCTGGCCCGTACGAATGGCGCGGGGCAGACCTTATTTTCCGCAGTGATGGTCGTTGATTTTGTTCAGCGCGTTCGCGTCCGGCCCCGTCCGGTGGTATGAACACGCGCCCGCCGCCGTGGTGACCAGCATGGCGTCATAGTAGCGCGGTCCGCCGAACAGGATGTCGATGAGGTCGCCTTCGGCCGGAACGTAGCGCTCCTGCTCGACCGGGCGCTTAAGCTGCCGGTCGCCGGCGAACGCCGCGCCGGACACGCCAATGGCCGTGGCCAGAACGAGAGCGGAGATCGCAAGGTTTTTCGTCATCGGCGGCACCTTTCCGGCCATTTCGGGTCAGCAGCATATCCAAAATCGCCAGCGGAGCAAAAGTTCCCAGTCTCTATCTTCAAAATAGCTTGGCCCGATTGGGCGCTACACTCCTTCCCCGGAGTTGCTGCGGCTACTCGAAGGAGTAGGTAAAACCTTCCTTGGACGCGCCGACGGTGACCTTCGTCATCTTCGCGCCCTCCAGCGAGCGGTTGAGCACGCCGCGGCTGAGCTCCGGCAGCAGCGTGTTGGTGAGGATGGCGTCGATCATGCGGCCGCCGGACTCGATCTCGGTGCAGCGCGCCTTGACCAGATCCATGACGCCGTCGCCGATGACCAGTTCGGCATCGTTGGTTGCTTTAAGCCGCCGCGCGATCTTGCCGAACTGATGGCGGGCGATCGCCTCGATCATCGAATCCGACAGTGGATAATAGGGTATGGTGACCACCCGACCGAGGAAGGCGGCCGGGAAAACTTTCAGCAGCGGCGTGCGCAGGGCCGCGTCGAGATCGTCGATGCCGGTCCGCACGGTGCCGTTCTTGGTGCGGTCCATGATGACGTCGGAGCCGACATTCGAGGTGAGCAGGATCAGCGTGTTCTTGAAATCGATGCGCCGGCCCTCGCTGTCGTCCATCATGCCCTTGTCGAAGACCTGGAAGAAGATTTCGTGGACGTCCGGATGCGCCTTCTCGACCTCGTCGAGCAGGATCACCGAATAGGGTTTTCTGCGCACCGCCTCGGTCAGGATGCCGCCCTTGCCGTAACCGACATAGCCGGGCGGCGCGCCCTTGAGCGTCGAGACGGTATGCGCTTCCTGGAACTCGGACATGTTGATCGAGATCAGGTTCTGCTCGCCGCCATAAAGCGTCTCGGCAAGCGCCAGCGCGGTCTCGGTCTTGCCGACGCCGGAGGGGCCGCAGAGCAGGAATACGCCGACCGGCTTTTCCGGCGCGCCAAGGCCGGCGCGGCTGGTCTGGACACGTTTGGCGATCATCTCCATCGCGTGATCCTGGCCGACCACGCGTTCCGAAAGGGTCGCGGCCAGCCTGAGCGCTTTCTCGGTCTGGCTGGACAGCATCCGTCCGGTCGGGATGCCGGTCCAATCCTGCACCACGGCGGCGACCGCATTGCGATCGACCGAAGGCAGGATCAGCGGCGTCTCGCCCTGCGCCGCGGCAAGCTCCGCCATCAGCTCGCGCAGCCGCGCGAGATCGGCAGACGAACCGGCCGATCCCTCGGCGATCGTCTCTCCGACGACCGCCTCGGGTTCGACCGCCTCGCCCTTCGCCGCCTTGGCTTTCGAGCCCTTGGATTTCGCGGGCTTGGTTTCAGCCGCCTTGCTCTCGGGCGCCTTTGCTTCGGGAGTTTCGGACGCAGCCGGCTCAGCCGCTACGGTTTCCTCCCCGGCCTCCCCCCCCGCCGCATCGAGCGGCACGCCTTCACCGCGCAGTTTAGCGCGCAGGTCAAGAATCTCGGCGACCAGTGCTTTCTCGCGATCCCAGCGCGCCTGGGCGGCGGCTAAGGTGGTCTCGGTTTCCGCCAGCCCGGCATCGACGCGAGCCTGACGGTCGGCGACCTCGATGCCGATCGCCGCCTCGCGGCCGATGATGCCGCTCTCGACCTCCAGCGCCTGGCGGCGGCGCAGAATGTCCTCGACCTCGGCCGGCGTCGCATGCTGCGAGACCGCAACGCGCGCGCAAGCCGTGTCGAGCAGGCTGACGGCCTTGTCCGGCAGTTGCCTGGCCGGAATGTAGCGGTGCGAGAGCGCGACCGCCGCCTCGATCGCCTCGTCCAGTATCTGGACCTTGTGGTGCTGCTCCAGGACGCCGGCGACGCCGCGCAGCATCAGCACGGCCACAGCTTCCGACGGCTCCTCGATCTTGACCACCTGGAAGCGGCGCGTCAGCGCCGGGTCCTTCTCGATATGCTGCTTGTATTCGGCCCAGGTCGTGGCGGCTATGGTGCGCAGCTCGCCGCGCGCCAGCGCCGGCTTCAAAAGATTGGCGGCATCGCCGGTGCCTGCGGCACCGCCAGCGCCGATCAGCGTATGCGCCTCATCGATGAACAGGATAATCGGCACCTCGGAGGCCTGAACCTCGTCGATGACCGCCTTCAGCCGCTTCTCGAACTCGCCCTTGACGCTGGCGCCCGCCTGCATCAGCCCGACATCGAGCATGCGCACGCTGACATTCTCAAGCGTCGGCGGCACGTCGCCCTGGGCGATGCGGAGCGCGAATCCTTCGACCACCGCCGTCTTGCCGACGCCGGCCTCGCCGGTCAGGATCGGGTTGTTTTGGCGGCGACGCATGAGGATGTCGACGATCTGCCGGATTTCCGGGTCGCGGCCGACGACCGGATCGATCTTGCCGTCGCGGGCGCGCAGCGTGAGGTCGGTCGCGTATTTGGCCAGCGCCGAATCTCCGCCCGGACCGCGCTTCATCGGCTGTTCGGCGGCGGCAGAGGCGGGAGGTGTGCCGGCTTCGAGCGAGCCTTCGGTCACGTCGGCGAAACGGGAAACGACGCCGTCGGCATCGATCTTGTCGAATTCGGCGCTGATTTTCGAGACCAGGCCTTCCAGCACCGGCGTCCTCAGGCAGGCCAGCAGGATATGGGCGCTGCGCACCTCCTCCACGCCGAACTCCAGCGTCGCCAGGTTCCAGCCTTCCTGGATGGCGTGGAAGATGTGATCGGAGAATTCCTCGACGGAGGTCGCGCCGTAAGGCAGCTTGTCGATGGCTCGGGTCATGTCAGCCGTCAGCCGGCTGACGTCCAACCCGGCATCGGCGATGATCATCTGCACGTCCGAGCGCTCGGACAGCACCAGTTGCTGGATGAAGTGGACGAGCTCCACATAAGGATTGCCGCGCAGCTTGGCCGTATCGGCCGCGGCCTTGAAGGCGCGCACCCCCGTGGCGTTGAGCTTGGCGACCAGTTCCTTACGCTTGAAGCTCTGCGATGACCGGCGCTGTTCCATTCGAACTTGCTCCCGCAATCTGCCAACCGTACCCTGCCATATAAGCGGCGGCTTGACAAAGCCGCGTGACGGATAAGGCGTTTGGATCTATCCGGGCGGCACTGCCCGGTTACACAAGCTCTGCAATGTCGTGCAAGAAACACTGAATTGCGGTCCGGGCTATGCGAGCCATTTCACATACCCGGCCCGGTAATCGCGCAATGGGTTTTGCTGAAAGAAACGGTCGCGTTTAGCATCCGTTAGTTTTTGAGCAGCTGCTCAATTGTCGTGACGCGAGGCCGGTGGTAACGTTGCGTCACATAGGGTCTCAGGGCCGCTGGCTGGGGGTTAGTGTGATTGATCTCGCACTCTGGCTGAATCCTCTGAACGGTGAAAATCCGTCGGGAGAGGACTTGCGTAACGACCCGGCCTTTCATGAGCTGGAGCGCCTGACCGAACAGCAGAAAAAGGTCGAATACGAAGGAAACAACAAATCGGAAGTCGATGTTCCGGTCGACTGGTCCGTCGTACTCACCAAGGCGGAGGAGTTGCGGTCGCACGGGCGGGACCTGCGCCTTCTCGTCTTGGTTGTGCGTGCCCTTGCCAACGAAGAACAGCTGGGCGGGCTCGCCGAAGGCCTGACACTGATCGCCCAAACCTTCGACAGGCATTGGGAAACGATGCATCCGGCACTGCGCTCTGGCGCCACGGCGCGCGAGGCTGCCTTGCGGCGCATCAATGCGCTGATCGACCTGCAAAACAGCCAGGACGGGCTGCTCAAGGATCTGCGCGGCATGGTCTTCTTTGCGCCGCGCACGGTCGGCCCGATCAAGGGAGAGGACCTGGAGAAGGGCAGCCTCGACGAACACGTCATGCTGCAGGAGGCTGCTTCGGGACTGGGCGCGGCGGAAAAGGCGGCGCTGGTAAGCGGCCACAACCAGCTGGTGAACCGGGTGCGCACCGGGTGCAAGGCGCACGTCGATCAGGCCGGCGAGGCGATGACCTCGCTGCTCGCCGACGCCCGCGCGGTGATCGCCGCTCTCGACGAGGTCGACGCCGCCCTCAACAAGCGCATCGACGGCAATGGCCCCGCCATTCCGGAATTGAGACGCTTCCTGCAGCGTTTGCTGACGACGCTGGAGCGGAATTCCGCCGCCGGTGCCGGGGCGAACGGCGCCGCAAAGCCGATCCCGCAGCCGGCGGAACCGGCAGCGCCCGGCCCAAACGGCCATGGTGGCGAAAGGATGGGCGCCGAAGCGAGGGGAGCCGAATCGATGGCAAGTGTCGCAAGCTATGCGGAACCGGGCGCCGGGCTGCCCGACCGGATCACCTCGCGCGACGACGTCGTCAAATGCCTGGATCTCGTCGTCGCCTTTTATGACCGCACCGAGCCGTCGAGCCCGATCCCGCATCTCGCCCGCCGCGTGCGCCGCATGGTGCACATGGATTTCGTGGAACTGATGGAAGATCTTGCCCCGTCGGGGCTGAAGGAGTTCCGGCTTCTTGCCGGTGTCCCCGATCCGAAGAAGCCGGCCCAGAAGGATGAAAGGTAACAAGCATGCCAGCAGAGAGCAAAGCGAAGGTCATCGAAAGAAACCGCGCCCCGCGCGTGCAGATCGCCTATGACGTCGAGACCTACGGCAGCCCGACAACGATCGAACTGCCGTTCGTCATGGCCGTGATGGCCGATCTTTCCGGCGCTTCACAGACCAAGGAAGCGGTGAAGTCGGTGCTCGACCGCAACTTCGTCGAAACCGACGCCAACCGCTTCCCGAAGTTCATGGAGGCCATGGGACCGCGGGTGAAGGCGCGGGTAAAGAACACACTCCCGCAAGCCGAGGGCGCCGAGCGGGACGAAGAGCTCGCGATCGATCTCACCTTCTCCAAGATGGGCGATTTCGCGCCGGACAAGATCGCCGAGCAGGTCCCGCAGCTGGCCGAGATTCTCAAGATGCGCCGGCAGCTCGAAGAGCTGCTCGGCTTCATGGACGGCCGCGTCGACGCCGAAAAGCGCATCGCGCAGCTTCTGAACAACGAACCGCTGCTGAGCAAGATCGCCGGCCAGGCGATTTCTGAGGGCAAGGGCGAGGAGTAAGTCATGGCTGAACAGCAAAAAACCGCAGCCGCCACCGCCGAGGCGGAAGCGATTGACCTCGGCGAATTCAGCGGCCTCCTGGAAAAGGATTTCAAGGTCAAGAAGGACGACAGCGAGAAGCTGCAGCAGCTGGTGCGCAACCTGGCGCTGGCGGCGCAGTCGCGCTCCGAAACCACCACCATCTCGTCCAATGCGATCAAGTCGATCAAGTCGCTGATCGCCGGCATCGACAAGATGCTGACGACGCAGGTCAACGAGATCCTGCACGCGCCGGAAGTGCGCGAGATGGAAGGCACCTGGCGCGGCCTCTGGTATCTCGTCAACAACACCGAGACGGATACAAAGCTCAAGATCCGGGTGATGAACATCTCCAAGGAACAGCTGGCCGACACGCTGGAAGACTATGAAGGCCAGATGTGGGACCAGAGCCCGATCTTCAAGAAGGTCTATACGGACGAGTATTCGATGCTGGGCGGCGAGCCGATCGGCTGCATTCTCGGCGCCTACGAATTCTCGAACCATCCGCGCGACGTCGGCCTGCTGCGCAACATCTCCGGCGTCTGCGCCTCGGCGCACACGCCCTTCATCGCCGCCGCCTCGCCGCGCCTGTTCCGCATGGACAGCTGGCAGGAACTGCCCAACCCGCAGGACCTGCAGATGATCGTCAACAACCCGGCCTATGCCTCGTGGCAGTCGCTGCGCGAGAGCGAGGACGCCCGCTATATCGGCCTCACCATGCCGCGGGTGCTGGCGCGCCTGCCTTACGGCTCCGAGACCGTTCCGGTGAAGGGTTTCACCTTCGAGGAAGAAGTGGGAGGCGACCACAACAAATATGTCTGGATGAACGCCGCCTTCCCGATGGGCGTCAACATCAACCGCAGCCACAAGCTTTTTGGCTGGGGCACACAGATCCGCGGCGTCGAAAACGGCGGCACGGTGCTCAACCTGCCGGTGCACGCGTTTCCGACCGACGACGGATCGATCGCGATGAAATGCCCGACGGAAGTCGCTATCGACGACCGGCGCGAAGCGGAGCTCGCCAAGCTCGGTCTGATGCCGATCCTGCACCGGAAGAACACCGACCTTGCGGCCTTCATCGGCGCCCATTCGCTGCAGGACGACGAGACCCGAGCCGGGCGTCTGGTCGATCCCGACGCGCAGGCCAACGAGCGGCTCAGCGCCAACCTGCCCTACCTGTTCCCGGTCTCGCGCTTCGCCCACTACCTCAAGGCGATCGCGCGCGACAAGATCGGCTCGTTCAAGGAACGCACCGACATGCAGATCTGGTTGACCGAATGGATCAACCGGTACGTGCTGGCCAATCCAGCCTTTGCCGACGACAAGGCGCGCGCCAAGCGCCCGCTCGCCGCGGCCGAGGTCCAGGTCGACAGTGTCGAAGGCCGGCCCGGTTACTACAACGCCCGTTTCTATCTGCGTCCGCACTACCAGCTGGAAGGCATCAATGCCTCGCTCCGGCTGGTGTCCGAACTGCCGTCAGTGAAGGGGTGAAATCGCAAGCATAGTCATCTTGTTTGGTTTGAGAGCGGTGGAGAAAGACAATGCCTTCAATGAAGATCGATGGTTTCCTGAAAGTTCCGGATATCAAGGGGCCCAGCGTGCGCGACGGCCACGAAGATGAGATCGAAGTCCATGGCGTCGACTACAAGATGATCGCGCCTTACGATCCCAATTCGCTCTCGCGCCGCGGGCGCGTATCCTTGGGGATGATCAAGTTCACCAAGCATTACGACAAGGCGTCGCCTTACCTGAAGAAGGCGCTGTTCGACAACAAGGCGCTCGACGAAGTGGTGTTTTCGGCGCGCCGCACCATCGACGGCGAGACCAGCGATTATCTGGTGGTGACGCTCACCGACGCTTCGATCATGGAATACGACATGAAGCAGGCCGATGACGAGGCCGACCTGATCGAGGAAGAAGTGAGCTTCGCCTACAAGAAGATCAAATTCGTCTACGACAAGGACGACGAGATCGAAATGGATGTCTATGTCGGCAAGTGAGGCCAAAAGGCCCGGCGCAAGGGCGCAGCTCGCCGGCAGTTCGCGAGCAAAGCGCGAGGCGGTCCAGCCCTCCCTCTGGGACCGCCTCATCAACGACCTGCCCGGGCTGACGTCGGAGATCGAGGGGCTGCGTCGCCTGCTGGAAGAAGAACTCGGCGCCGAGCGCGTCGAGGCTCTTCTCGCCGGCAGCGCACGCACCATCGATGCCGATGCGGAACTCATCCCCGACCAAAAGCGGCGCCTGCACCGTCTGGTGTTCCAGGCCGAACATCGCGCCGAGATCGAAAGCCGCGGCGTGGTGGTGTCGGCGCGGGTGCTCAGGGAAGCCGTCCGGCGCGACATCGAAGCCTTGTTCAACACCGAGCGCTTCGAGTCCGTTCCGATGCTTTCCGATGCCGAGCACGAACAGCCCCTGGACGAGCTGCCGTCGCTTGCCGACTTTCCGGAGGTGCGCCGCAGCGTCGTGAACTACGGCGTGCCGTCCTTCTCCGGCCGCTCCTCGCGGGACTTCGACCGCGATACCCTGGCGCGCGAGATCCGCGCGGTGCTCGCCACCTTCGAGCCGCGGCTCAAGGAAAGCGCCACGACGGTCAATGTCACCCTCGGCGACAAGAGCGTCGGCCTGAAGATCGAGATCGACGCCGTGCTGATCATGACGCCGACGCCGGAGCGCATGCGGCTGCGCACCACGATCAATCTCGACAACGGCCTGGCGCGAACCGAATTCCGGGAGACCTGAGATGGATCGGGTCTTCGTCGAATATTACGAAGAAGAACTGACCCATATCCGGGCGCTCGCGGCCGAGTTCGCCGATATGCATCCGGCAGTCGCCCGCAATCTTTCCCTCGACACCGTCCCCTGCCCGGACCCCTATGTCGAACGGCTGCTCGACGGCGTGGCCTTCCTTGCCGCGCGCACGCGGCTGAAGGTCGACGCCGAGCGCTCGCGCTTCTCTCGCGCCGTGCTCGACGTGCTTTACCCGGACCTGGTCACGCCGGCGCCGGCAACGGCGATGGCGGTGCTGAAACCCGGCCAGCAGGTGCAGTCGATGATCGCCGGCCATACAGTCGCGCGCGGCACACGACTGGTCTCCAGCCTGCATCCGGGACTGTCGACGCGGTCAACCTTCAGCACCGCGCAAGAGATCACGCTATGGCCGATCGCGATCACCTCCGTCAGCTATTTCCAGGATCGCAGCGCGCTGGCTGCCGCCGGCATCGGCCCAGTCGGCGGCGCGCGCGGCGAGGCAGCGCTGCGCGTCGCGCTTGCGCGCACCGGAAAGGGCAAGCTCAGCGAGCTGTCGCTCGACCGTCTCGATCTCTATTTCGCCGGGCGCACCAAGGCGCCGCTCCTGTTCGACGCGATCTTCGGGGCCTGCTCGGCCGTCGGCGCGCGGGCGGAAGGAAAGACCAATCCGCTATCGGCCGCGCTGCCCGAGCCCGAAATGGTCGGCATCCGCGACGACGAGGCGCTGATGCCGCGCACCCGCCCGACCTTCGAGGGCTACCGGCTGCTGCGCGAATATTTCATGATCCCCGAGCGCTTCCACTATGTGCGGGTCGCCGGCCTGCAGCCGGTGGTGCGCCAATGCGAGGCGGGGATGGAGATCATCTTCCTGTTCCGCCGCCCGGTGCCTGAGCTCGCCGACGTTGCGCCGGCCGATTTCGAGCTCTTCGTGACGCCGCTGATCAATCTCTTCGAGCGCGAATGCAACGTCATCGAGATCGATCCGCGCAGGACACGGCAAGTGCTGCATGCCGATCGAACCAGAGCGCGCGATTTCGAGATCTTCCGCGTCACCCGAGTGGAGGATGCCGACGCGGAGGGCAGCGAGGCCGAGATTCCCGAGCTTTTCAGCCTGGGGCAGAACCGCGGCAGCGGCTGGGTGTATTCGACCGAGCGGCGGCCTCGCAGGGCCACCGAAGATGAGCGTCGCGACGGTCTGACCCGCACCTCCTACACGGGAGACGATGTTTTCCTCTCGGTGTCGCGCCCGGCCGGCAGCCCGGCCAACCGGCCGCTCAAGCGCCTCGACGTCATTGCGCTTTGCACCAATCGCGACCTGCCGATCCTCGACGACACACCGACACTGACGCTGGAGACGGCGGACCCCGTGGAGGCCGTCAGGCTGCTCGGCGCGCTGCGGCCGCCCCAGCCGTCGATCCCGGCGTCGCTGCCGGCGGGCGCCGAAGGCGAATCCCGCGCCGACAATCTCGCCTGGCGGCTGGTGGCGCAGCTCTCGCTCAACTTCTTGAGTCTCGCCAAGGAAGGCCGCGGCGTCGATCCGCTGCACGCGCTGCTCGATCTCTATGCCGACCGCGGCGACCCGAGCCTCGCCCGCAACGTGCATTCGATCACCCGCATCGACTCGCGCCCAGTGATCGAGCGGCTCAAGATCGACGGGCCGATGTGCTTCGGGCGGGGCACGGAAGTGACGCTGCATGTCGACCAGTCGGTGCTGGCGGGGCAAAGCACGCTTTTGCTTTCGGCCCTGCTGGCGCGGCTGTTTGCCCGCCATGCCGGGATAAACGGTTTCGTGCGGACACGCACGCGGCTGCTGCAGAAGCAGGAGGATGTGCCATGGCCGATGACGCCCGGCAATCGCTACCTGATCTAGCACGGCCCGCCCCGAGCGAAGCCGCCCCAGACGGAATCGGGGCGTTGTCGGAAAGCTTCGACTTCTTCGAGCTGCTGCGCCGGCTGGAGCAGAGGGGCGGGCTGTTCGGCTATTCCGGCCAGGCCAATCGCGAGCCGGCGCGGCTCGGCCAGCATGTTCGCCTGAGCTTCTCGGCCAGGGACGTGATGAAATTCCAGGAGGCGGGCGAAAAGGCTCCGGCGCGGGTGACCGTCGCCAATCTCGGACTGCTCGGGCCCGAAGGGCCGATGCCGCTGCATCTGACGCGCTGGGTGCTCGACCGGCTGTCGCAGCGCTGGTTCACCGGCACGCAAGCGGAGCAGACCAGCGACACAACCTTCGTCGACTTCGTCAACATCCTGCAGCATCGGATGATCGCGCTTTACTACCGCGCCTGGGCCGACGCTCATCCGGCGGTGCAGGTCGAGCGCTCGGTCGGCGGGCGCGTCCGCGCCATGCTGGAAGCAATGTCGGGGATCGGCCTTCCCGGCACCCAGGATGCCGAACTCGACGCGGTGCGGCTGCGCCAGGCCGGATCGCTGGCCAGCCAGGTCGACGGTCCGGAACGGCTGACCTTGTTTCTTGCCACGGCCTTCAAGGTGCCGGTCGAGATCAAGGAATTCGTCGCTTCCTGGATCACCATACCGGCGGCACTGCAGAGCCGCGTCGGCAAGGCCTATGCGGCGCTCGGGCGCGGGGCCACGATCGGTCCGCGCGTCTTCAGCCGCCAGAGCCGGATCGAGTTGCGCGTCGGCCCGCTCGATCTCGACGACTTCAAGTCGTTCCTGCCTGGAGAGCGGCGCCTCGCCCTCTTCAAGAAAGCGGTGCTCGACATGATCGGCGAAGCGCTGGATGTCGATTTGCGCATCGTGCTTGCGCGCGACGCCGTGCCGCCGCCGAAGATCGGCACCGTCCAGCTCGGCCGAACCTCCTGGCTTGCTCGCCCCGCCGAGAAGGGAGACGCCGACGATCTCAAGCTCCGCACTGTCGTCGGCTGGCGGCCGGAAATGGCGGAGGCGGCCGCATGAGCCTGCTGCTGACGCTGGAACAAGGCCCGCGCTCCCAGGTGGTCAGGCAGACGAGGCTGGACGAAGGCGAACTGGTGATCGGGCGCAGCGCCGATGCCGGCTGGCAGATCGACGATCCGGACATGTTCGTGTCGCGCGCCCATTGCAAGATCAGCGGCGGCCGCGACGGCTACTTCGTCACCGATACGTCGAGCAGCGGGCTGTTCATCGACGATTCCGACAGCCCGCTCGGCACCGGAAGGTCGGCACGGCTGCAAAGCGGCATGCGTTTGAAACTGGGCGACTACGTGCTCTATGTCGAGGTCCAGCCAAGCGCGAGCCAGACTTCGGTCGGTGAGGTCGCCAACCATTCCGCCGCCGCCTGGTCGGCACCTCAGCCGCGATCTTCGCCCAGCATCGGCGGCGACGATTTCTTTTCGGCCAAGGTCGAGGAGGAGCCGCGGCGGCCGCGGCCGGCCGATCTGCCGGACCCGTTCGAGCAGCCTGTGCCCGGCGCGTATGACCGCGCCTCGAACCAGCGCAGTTCGCCCGCCTTCGACGACCCATTCAGCCTCGACCCGGTGGCGACACCGGCCTCGGACGACGACTCGGCAACTGGCCGGTCCGATCCGTTCGGCTTCGGCGACATGCCCGCGCGCGGCGATACGGCGCAGCCGGCGCCGAAACCGGCCGGCTTCGACGACTTCGGCTTCGGCCCAGCCGCGACGCCTGCCTCCGCCAATGGCGCGCATCCGGCTGGTCGCGCCGAGCAGCAGGCCGACAAGCCGCAGGTCGCTCCTCCGCGGGACTTGCCGGCGCGCACGCCCGAGCCGCCTCCTCCGCCGCGCCCGGCTCCCGCGCCCAGGCCGTCCCGTGCAGCTCAGCCTGCGCCGGGCGATATGGCGCTACGCGCCGCCTTCCTGCGCGGCATGGGGGTCGAGGAGGCCGATTTTCTCGGGCGCGACGCGATTGCCGAGATGGAAAAATTCGGGCGCGAGTACCGGCTGATGCTGGACGGCCTGATGCAGCTTCTGCGCAAGCGCGCCGAGGAAAAGGGCAGCGCGCGCGTTGCCCAGACTGTGGTCGGCGCCTCCGAGGTCAACCCGCTCAAATTCCTGCCGACGGTCGAGGATGTCATCGTGACCATAATCTCGGAGCGCAGTCCCGGCTTCCTCTCCGGCGAGGCGGCGATCGGCGATGCGGTGAAGGATCTCGCGCAGCACCACGTGCGCGCCTGGCGCGGCGTTCAGGCAGCGCTGCGGCGCATGATCGACCGGTTCGATCCGGCGACGATCGAGGAAGAGCTGAAATCCAATTCCGCGATCGGCAACCTGCTTGCGGGCGGCCGCAACGCCAAGCTGTGGGAGCTTTACCAGAAACGCCATCGCGACATCGCCCAAAGCGCGGAATCGAGTTTCCTGGGCGAGATCGGCGCAGACTTCAGGGATGCATACGAAGAGGAGTAGGACATGATCGATCGACGCGAATTCATCGTTGCCCTCGGCGCGACGGGGCTGCTTGCGGCTTGCCAGAGCGGCCCGCCGAAACCATCGGTTATCTCGGTCAACGTGACCGGTGGCGCCGGCATGAATCCGGGACCCGGCGGCGGCGATCGACCGGTGACTGTGCTGGTGATGCGGCTTGCCAGCACCGGCAAGTTCAATTCGGCCGATTATTTTGCGCTGCAGGGCGATGCGGGGTCCGCACTTGGAGCCGACCTTATCGGATCCGATTCGATCTCCGTCGCACCGGGCAAGACGGCGGCCAAGACCATCACGGTCGAACCGAACGCGACGGCGCTCGGCTTCGTCGCGCTGATCCGCGAACCCGGCGGACGCAACTGGCGCACGACCAAGTCGGTGTCGGCGGGATCGAAATTC